>NZ_JBIUXX010000027.1:65133-89041 GCF_044744235.1 Pseudomonas sp. NPDC087346 | reverse complement strand
TAACAAAGATTGACTACATTCTGGAGTCTGTACGTCACAGTCCTCAGTCTCGGTACGATCTTCGCCCTGACCTGGCTGTTGCTGTCGACCCGCAAGGGCCAACGCAGCGAGCAGACGGACGAGACGGTCGGCCACTCCTTCGACGGGATCGAGGAGTACGACAACCCACTGCCGAAATGGTGGTTCATGCTGTTCGTGGGCACCATCGTGTTTGCCCTGGGCTACCTGGTTCTGTACCCGGGCCTGGGTAACTGGAAAGGCCTGTTGCCAGGTTATAACTACCTGGATAACGACAAGCAGACCGCGTTCGCCAACGGCCAGACCGGCTGGACCGGCGTGCACGAGTGGGAAAAGGAAATGGCCCGTTCGGACGCCAAGTTCGGTCCGATCTTCGCCAAATTCGCTGCGATGCCGATTGAAGAAGTCGCCAAGGACCCGCAAGCCCTGAAGATGGGTGGCCGCCTGTTCGCCTCCAACTGCTCGGTCTGCCACGGCTCCGACGCCAAGGGCGCTTATGGCTTCCCGAACCTGACCGACGCCGACTGGCGCTGGGGTGGCGAACCGGAAACCATCAAGACCACCATCATGGGCGGTCGTCACGCCGTGATGCCGGCCTGGGCTGACGTGATTGGCGAACAAGGCGTAGCCGACGTTGCCGCGTACGTGGTCAGCAACCTCGATGGCCGCAAACTGCCGGAAGGCACCAAGGCTGATGTCGCCAACGGCCAGAAACTGTTCGCCGGCAACTGCGTGGCGTGCCACGGCCCGGAAGGCAAAGGTACTCCAGCAATGGGCGCACCTAACCTGACTCACCCGGCCGCGTTCATCTACGGTTCGAGCTTCGCCCAACTGCAACAGACCATCCGTTACGGCCGTCAGGGCCAGATGCCTGCGCAGGAACAACTGCAAGGCAACGACAAGGTTCACCTGCTGGCGGCTTATGTTTACAGCCTGTCCCACGGTGACAAACCTGCGGAAGCGAACGCCGAATAAGGCCAACGCTTGAAGCAATGAAAAGACCCCGCCAGATCACTGACGGGGTCTTTTTTATGGGCGACTGGCCCAGATCGACTTCACCGGCACAGTGGCCACCGGCGTACGTTTGCTCCACTGATTGGCCTCCACCAGACTCACCTCCAGGGTCCTGCGATCCTTGGAAAAACTGGCGGTCAGGTACGTTTGCTGGGAGGCCGCACCGCTGAGGAACATCGGTACGCTACCCATGTAGGTTTTGCTGCCACCATCTGCATGGAAATGGCCGGCGAACATCGCAGTCACTTGATACTTTTCAATCATTGCGCGGAAGCGCTTTTCCTGATCCCAACTACCAGACCACTCAAAGGGTTTGTGCATGTTGATAATGATCGCGTACCCCTGCGCCCGAGCCGTTCGCAAATCTGCCTCCAGCCAATCCAGCGACTGCTTGATATCGAAAGTACTCGGATTCAAGGCATGGGAAATCTTCACTTCATAAGTCGGCTCATTGTTCAACTGCACCAGATGCACTTCACCAATATTCTTTGAATAAGCCAGACTGCCCAGATAGTGCTTATTCACAAAGCTGCCGGTCACTTGCAAATCAAACACATCGACCTTATCGACATGATGATCACGGTAATCAACGATACTGCCCGCCGCGCAACTTTCACTAAAACAGTCATTCACATTGTTTTGATAATCGTGATTACCCAGCCCGTAGAGGAAGTCATCGCCAAAGTGTTTTTTCAGCATCGACCCGACGAACGAGCGCTGCCAGCCATGACCGAATGCGGTCATGTCACCATTGATCATCAATGGCACCGCAGCCTGCCCGCCCATTTCATTGCGGAACCGGGCAATGCTCGCAAACTGCGTCTCCACCAGCCATTTCGCGCGCTTTTCAAACTCCGCGCTCGATTCATCTTCACCACTGTCCGATTTTTCCGTCCACGGGTATTGCGGGTCCGAGGCAAACACCATGTGATGCGGAGTACCCTCACTGGCCCAGGCAGAAGAAACCAGCGACAACAAACATAGACCAGCCAAAAACTTCTTAACATCCTTGATATTCATACAACTCCATATTATTTGATTCCGATAACATTATAGGTCGCCGCCAAACAGCACAGCAGCAACTAAGCTATGCGAAAACAACCTAGTGCTAGAACCTGACAATTAACTATTTATATTTCAACAATCTAACAGAGCGCCTATACATCGACCGATGTTGTCGACTGTAAAACACCGAACTGTTGACTGGCGTGCTTCGAATGGAGCGGCGTGATCCCCGGTAGCTCTGCGTTGCGCCAGCCTGCATGTGCCCGACCAGGCCAATGAAAGCGATGCATTGATCGCCGCCACTGCCCTGGTGCACGGACTCACGGTCGTCACGCGCAATGTCGGTGATTTCCAGTCGAGCGGTGTCGCCCTGATCAACCCGTGGGAGCAATGAGTTAGCGACAGCGCCAAAACTGTCCATACTCTACAAGTCAATTGACCTGCATCATGCTTTGTTACATTCGCTACACCATTCAAAAACTTTACCCAACGCGACCAAAGGTCGCACCCTTGAGCCAGAGCGACAGGCGTATCATTGCGCCACTGCAACAAGCCCTTTTTGACCCCGGTTGGCACGTATCGACCGAGGCATTTTTCCACTGCCGTGGGATGCAATGATGAGCAACCAGATTCCGGTACAAGACGTTACACCCCCTGCAAAGAACGCGAATAACAGCGTCGACCTCTACGCCTCTCGAGAAAAAATCTACACCCGCGCTTTCACCGGCCTGTTCCGCAATCTGCGGATGATGGGCGGCGCGGCATTGTTTCTGCTGTATTTCGGTACGGTCTGGCTCAATTGGGGTGGCCACCAGGCTGTGTGGTGGAACCTGCCTGAACGTAAATTCTTCATCTTCGGCGCGACCTTCTGGCCGCAGGATTTCATTCTGCTTTCTGGCCTGTTGATCATCGCTGCGTTCGGTCTGTTCTTCATCACCGTGTATGCCGGCCGTGTCTGGTGCGGTTACACCTGTCCGCAAAGCGTGTGGACATGGATTTTCATGTGGTGCGAGAAAGTCACCGAGGGCGATCGCAACCAGCGGATCAAACTCGACAAGGCGCCGATGAGCGCCAACAAGCTGATGCGCAAGTTCGCCAAGCACTCGTTGTGGCTGCTGATCGGTTTCGTCACCGGCATGACCTTCGTCGGTTACTTCTCGCCGATCCGCGAACTGGTATTCGAATTCTTCACCGGCCAGGCTGATGGCTGGTCGTACTTCTGGGTCGGTTTCTTCACCCTCGCCACGTACGGCAACGCCGGTTGGTTGCGTGAGCAGGTGTGCATTTACATGTGCCCGTACGCTCGCTTCCAGAGCGTGATGTTCGACAAGGACACGTTGATCGTTTCCTACGATCCACGTCGTGGCGAGACCCGTGGCCCGCGCAAGAAAGGCATCGATTACAAGGCTCAGGGTCTGGGCGACTGCATCGATTGCACCATGTGCGTTCAGGTCTGCCCGACCGGCATCGATATCCGCGACGGCCTGCAGATCGAGTGCATCGGTTGTGCCGCGTGCATCGACGCCTGCGACAGCATCATGGACAAGATGGACTACCCGCGCGGCTTGATCAGCTACACCACCGAACACAACCTGTCCGGCCAGAAAACCCATAAACTGCGGCCACGCCTGATTGGCTACGCAGTGGTGTTGCTGGCGATGATCAGCTTGCTGGTGACCGCATTCGTCATGCGCTCGCTGGTGGGTTTCGACGTCAGCAAGGATCGCGTGTTGTACCGCGAGAACGCCGAAGGGCGAATCGAAAACGTCTACAGCCTGAAGATCATGAACAAGGATCAGCGCGACCACACTTATGTGCTCGACGCCTCCGGCCTGCCGGATCTGCGCTTGCAAGGCAAACGCGAGATCAAGGTGCCGGCCGGGGAAATATTCAGCATGCCGGTCGAGTTGTCGAGCGCACCGGAACAACTGCCATCGAGCACCAACGAGGTGAAATTCATCCTCAAGGATGCCGATGACGATAGCGTCCACGTTGAAGCCAAGAGCCGATTCATCGGCCCACAAATCCGTTGAGAGAACTGAACATGCCCGCAGCAAACGCCGCAAGCCCTTGGTACAAGCATCTTTGGCCATGGATCATCATCGGGATTCTGACCTGCTCGGTGACCCTGACCCTGTCCATGGTGACGATTGCGGTAAACAACCCGGACAATCTGGTCAACGACAACTACTACGAGGCCGGCAAAGGCATCAACCGTTCGCTGGACCGTGAGTTGCTGGCGCAGAACCTGAAGATGCGCGCCAATGTGCATCTGGATGGCGTCACCGGCGAAGTCGATTTGCGTTTGAGCGGCGACAGCCAGCCGAAGACTCTGGAGCTGAACCTGATTTCGCCGACTCAGCCAGAGAAGGATCGCAAGGTCGTGCTGACCCGCAGCGAAACCGAAACCGGCCGCTACCTTGGCCAGTTGGACGACAAAGTCGAAGGACGTCGTTTTGTCGAGCTGCTTGGTTCGCAGGATGACCACGTATGGCGCATGTTCGAAGAAGAACAGGTCAGCCATGACAAGGATCTGCTGCTGGGTGACGAACCCCTCCAGGGCGCGGAAGATCTGAAGAAGTAAACCGATAACCCTGTAGGAGCTGCCGCAGGCTGCGATCTTTTGATTTTGTTTTTAAAGCAAGATCAAAAGATCGCAGCCTGCGGCAGCTCCTACAGGGATGGTGTTGATTCAGCGGTATTAGTGACTATTTCGATGACCACCCCACTCCCCTGCTACCACTGCGCCCTGCCCGTTCCGTCCGGCAGTCGCTACACCGCTGTCGTGCTCGGGGAGTCCCGCGAGTTCTGCTGTCCCGGTTGTCAGGCCGTGGCCGAGGCCATCGTCGCGGGTGGCCTGCAAAGTTATTACCAGCACCGCAGCGAAGCCTCGGCCAACCCCGAGGCGTTGCCGGTGCAATTGGTCGACGAACTGGCGCTGTACGACCGCGCCGATGTGCAGCAACCCTTCGTCCGCCACGAAGGCGATCTCGCCGAAACCACCCTGTTGATGGAAGGCATCAGCTGCGCCGCCTGCGGCTGGCTGATCGAAAAGCACCTGCGCAGCCTGCCCGCCGTGGCCGAAGCGCGGCTGAACCTGTCCAACCATCGCCTGCATGTGCGCTGGGCCGACGCGCAATTGCCGCTGAGCAAGATGCTCGCCGAATTGCGCCACATCGGTTACGCCGCGCATCCGTATCAAGCCGACCGCGCCAGCGAACAACTGGCCAGCGAAAACCGTCTGGCCCTGCGCCAGCTCGGCGTCGCCGGTCTGCTGTGGTTTCAGGCCATGATGGCGACCATGGCCACCTGGCCGGAATTCAACATCGACCTAAGCCCCGAGCTGCACACGATCCTGCGCTGGGTCGCGCTGTTCCTGACCACGCCGATTGTGTTCTACAGCTGCGCGCCATTCTTCAAAGGCGCGATGCGCGATTTGCGCACCCGCCACCTGACCATGGACGTCTCGGTGTCGCTGGCGATTGGCGGCGCGTACATTGCCGGGATCTGGACCGCGATTACCGGCGTTGGCGAACTGTATTTCGATGCTGTCGGCATGTTCGCGCTGTTCCTGCTCGCCGGTCGCTATCTTGAGCGCCGCGCCCGTGAACGCACCGCCGCTGCCACCGCGCAACTGGTCAATCTGCTGCCAGCCTCTTGCCTGCGACTCGACGACACCGGCCAGAGCGAACGCATCCTGCTCAGCGAACTGCGCCTCGGCGACCGGGTGCTGGTGCAGCCGGGCTCGATCCTGCCGGCGGACGGCAAGATTCTCGACGGCCAGTCGAGCATCGACGAATCGCTGCTCACTGGCGAATACCTGCCACAACCACGCCTGCCTGGCGACGCGGTCACCGCTGGCACGCTCAACGTCGAAGGCGCGCTGACCGTGCAAGTCCAGGCGCTGGGCCACGACACGCGACTGTCGGCCATCGTCCGTTTGCTGGATCGCGCTCAGGCGGAGAAACCGCGTCTGGCAGAAATCGCCGACCGCGCCGCGCAATGGTTTCTGCTGCTGTCGTTGATTGCAGCGGCAGCGATTGGCTTGTTGTGGTGGGAACTGGATTCTTCGCGAGCATTCTGGATTGTTCTGGCGATGCTGGTCGCGACGTGCCCGTGCGCGCTGTCGCTGGCCACTCCGACTGCGCTCACTGCCGCCACCGGCACCCTGCACAAACTCGGTCTGCTGCTGACGCGCGGCCATGTGCTGGAAGGTCTGAACCAGATCGACACAGTGATTTTCGACAAGACCGGCACCCTCACCGAAGGCCGGTTGGTGCTGCGCTCGATTCGTCCGCTCGGCGCGCTGGACAGCGAGCAATGCCTGAGCCTCGCCGCCGCGCTGGAAAACCGTTCGGAACACCCGATTGCCCGCGCCTTCGGTCGCGCTCCGCTGGCGGCCGAGGAAGTTCACAGCACACCGGGGCTGGGCCTTGAAGGTCTGGTCGGCGAACAGCGTCTGCGCATCGGTCAGGCAGATTTTGTCTGCGCCCTCAGCAATGCTGCCGTACCCGTAATGCCGGATGAGCCGGGCCAGTGGCTGCTGCTGGGCAACGAGCAAGGCCCGCTGGCCTGGTTTGTCCTCGACGACCGCTTGCGCGACGATGCCCCGGCCCTGCTTGCCGCATGCAAGGCGCGGGGCTGGCGCACGCTGCTGCTGTCCGGCGACAGCTCGCCGATGGTCGCCAGTGTTGCTGCCGAACTGGGTATCGACGAGGCCCGTGGCGGTCTGCGTCCGGACGACAAACTGCAAGTGCTTCAAGCGCTGCACCAGCAGGGCCGCAAGGTGTTGATGCTCGGCGACGGGGTCAACGATGTGCCGGTGCTGGCCGCCGCCGATATCAGCGTGGCGATGGGCTCGGCCACCGATCTGGCGAAAACCAGCGCTGACGCGGTGCTGCTGTCGAACCGTCTCGACGCGCTGGTGCAAGCCTTCACGCTGGCGCGGCGCACCCGTCGGGTAATCATCGAAAACCTGCTGTGGGCGGCGCTGTACAATGGCTTCATGCTGCCGTTCGCCGCCCTCGGCTGGATCACTCCGGTATGGGCGGCGGTCGGCATGTCGATCAGTTCGTTGACCGTGGTGCTCAATGCCCTGCGCCTGACTCGTCTGCCGGCCACGCCGCAGCCAAGTGCCACGACACAAACCCGCCCGCTGCCGGCCTGAGCCGCGCGGACATGGAGTAACGATGCCAGCTCTCTACGTGATGATCCCGGCCGCACTGCTGATCGTGGCCATCGCCGTGTACATCTTCTTCTGGGCGGTGGACAGCGGTCAGTACGATGACCTCGACGGCCCGGCGCACAGCATCCTGTTCGACGATCAGGACCCAAACCACACCGCGGCGGTGGACGAAGTCAAATCGACTCAGCCGGACGACAAGGCGCCACCCCATGCTTGAACTGGCGCCGCTGTTGGTGTCGGCGCTGATCCTCGGCCTGCTCGGCGGCGGGCATTGCCTGGGCATGTGCGGCGGTTTGATGGGCGCGCTGACGCTGGCGATTCCGAAAGAACAGCGCAGCCGGCGCTTTCGCTTGCTGCTGGCGTACAACCTCGGGCGTATCCTCAGTTATGCCACCGCGGGCCTGCTGATCGGTCTGGCCGGCTGGGCCGTGGCCAACAGTCCCGCAGCACTGTTCATGCGGGTTCTGGCCGGTTTGCTGTTGATCGCCATGGGTTTGTATCTGGCGGGATGGTGGAGCGGGCTGACCCGCATCGAAAGCTTGGGGCGCGGCTTGTGGCGTTACATTCAGCCGGTGGCCAACCGCTTGCTGCCGGTGTCGAGCCTGCCACGCGCCTTGCTGCTCGGCGCCCTGTGGGGCTGGCTGCCTTGCGGACTGGTTTACAGCACGTTGCTGTGGTCGGCGAGTCAGGGCAATGCGCTGGACAGTGCGCTGCTGATGCTCGCGTTTGGCCTCGGCACATGGCCGGTGTTACTCGCCACGGGGCTGGCGGCGGAACGGGTCACGGCGCTGTTGCGCAAACGCAGCGTGCGCATGGCCGGTGGCTTGCTGGTGATCCTGTTCGGCATCTGGACCCTGCCCGGCCCGCATCAGCATTGGCTGATGGGCCATTAAAAGCAAAAGATCGCAGCCTTCGGCAGCTCCTACCCTGGAATGAGTTCACCCTGTAGGAGCTGCCGAAGGCTGCGATCTTTTGATCTTATTGCTGTTGATGCAAATCAAGATGCCCCGCCGCGCCCTCCCCTAGACTCGCCACACTGCCAGCCTATCCGGGGGAATGCCCGCATGCTCGACGCCATTCGTTGGGACACTGATCTGATCCGCCGCTACGATCTGGCGGGGCCGCGCTACACCTCGTATCCGACCGCCGTGCAATTCAACAGTCAGGTCGGCACCTTCGACCTGTTCCATGCCCTGCGCGACAGCCGCAAGGCCCTGCGCCCGTTGTCGCTGTATGTGCACGTGCCGTTCTGCGCGAACATCTGCTACTACTGCGCCTGTAACAAAGTCATCACCAAGGATCGTGGTCGTGCACTGCCCTACCTGCAACGGCTGGAGCAGGAAATCCAGCTGATCGCCTGCCATCTCGACCCGACACAGAAAGTCGAGCAACTGCACTTTGGCGGCGGCACCCCGACCTTTCTCAGCCACGACGAACTGCGGCAGTTGATGGCGCACCTGCGCAAGCATTTCAACCTGCTGGACGACGACTCGGGCGATTACGGCATCGAGATCGATCCGCGTGAAGCCGACTGGTCGACCATGGGCCTGCTGCGCGAACTGGGTTTCAACCGGGTCAGCATCGGCCTGCAAGACCTCGACCCGGCGGTGCAACGTGCGGTCAATCGCCTGCAAAGCCTGGAAGAAACCCGCGCAGTGATCGACGCCGCGCGCACCCTGCAATTTCGCTCGATCAATATCGACCTGATCTACGGTTTGCCGAAACAGACGCCGGACAACTTCGCGCGCACGGTCGAGGAAGTCATCAGCCTGCAACCGGATCGGCTCTCGGTGTTCAACTATGCGCACCTGCCGGAGCGCTTCATGCCGCAGCGGCGGATCAACAGCAACGAGCTGCCAAGCCCGGCGCAAAAACTGGAAATGCTCCAGCGCACCATCGAGCAACTGACCGCTGCCGGTTATCGCTACATCGGCATGGATCACTTCGCCCTGCCCGACGATGAACTGGCGATTGCCCAGGAAGAAGAAACCCTGCAACGCAACTTCCAGGGTTACACCACTCATGGCCATTGCGATTTGATTGGTCTGGGGGTTTCAGCGATCAGCCAGATCGGCGACTTGTACTGCCAGAACAGCAGCGATCTCAACGAATACCAGAACACCCTGGCCGCCGCGCAACTGGCGACCAGTCGCGGCCTGCTGTGCAATGCCGATGATCGGCTGCGGCGAGCGGTGATTCAGCAGTTGATCTGCAATTTCAGTCTGGATTTCGCCGAGATCGAGCAAGCCTTCAACATCGATTTCCAAGGCTATTTCGGCGCGCTGTGGCCGCAACTGCAAGGCATGGCCAATGATGGGCTGATCGAACTGAATCGCGAGGGAATCGAAATATTGCCGGCCGGACGCCTGCTCGCGCGCTCGGTGTGCATGGTCTTCGACGCCTACCTGGAGCAACAGAACCGCCAGCGTTTTTCCCGGGTGATCTAGCTTTTCGTCAGCAGAGAGCCGACTTTCAAGTTCTGGTCCGGGGTCAGGCCTGATTGATTCATGACCTTGACCAGAGCCAGATTGGCGGTGATCAAGCCGCTGTTAAGGCCGGCGATGGCGCCGCGCAGTGCGGCGAGTTTGTTGATCTTTTCTTCGTTAGAAAGACGCTTGTCGGCCATGACCGCAGCCATTTGGGCTTTTTTCTCGAGAATTTGTTGCTGCAATTTGCGGATCATCTTCAGCAGTTGCTGAATGTTCTCGGGCAAACCGCTTTCTTCGATGTCGCGATTGCTGCCGCCGGCGCTGGAAGATTTTGCGATAGCCGCACCAGACAGCGACACTTTGACGCCCTCGACCAAGGTCGGGGTTGTCAGTGCCGAAGAACCGGCGCTCGACTCATCGTCAGCGGCCGTTCGGGTGGCTGTCGGTAACGACGCAACGCCGCTGCTCCCGGGGTTCAGCGTACCAATGGCAGACATCGAAGCGGGTCCTTGCATGCGTGGTGATAACAGTTTATCGGCCACTTGCCCTGCGGCTTTACGCCTGTGGGACAAACTCGCCACAGACTGGCCTGAATGTCCTTTCGTGGGTTACCCTTACGGCTTATGTGTGTTTTCCCACAAGGATTTAAGAAATGTCCGAGCCAGTAAAACTGCGCGCTCATAACCAGGCCCATTGCAAGGACTGCAGCCTGGCCCCTCTCTGCCTGCCACTTTCTCTGAATCTGGAAGACATGGATGCGCTGGACGAAATCGTTAAACGTGGCCGCCCGTTGAAAAAGGGCGAATTCCTGTTCCGCCAGGGCGACACCTTCGATTCCGTTTATGCAGTACGCTCCGGCGCCCTGAAAACTTTCAGCCTGAGCGACACTGGCGAAGAGCAGCTCACCGGTTTCCACCTGCCGAGCGAACTGGTTGGCCTGTCCGGCATGGACACCGAGAAACACCCGGTTTCCGCCCAGGCATTGGAAACCACTTCGGTGTGTGAAATCCCCTTCGAACGCCTCGACGAACTGGCCCTGCAACTGCCGCAGCTGCGCCGTCAGTTGATGCGAGTGATGAGCCGCGAGATTCGCGACGACCAGCAAATGATGCTGCTCTTGTCGAAGAAAACCGCCGACGAGCGTATCGCCACGTTCCTGGTCAACCTGTCGGCACGCTTCCGCGCCCGTGGTTTCTCGGCCAACCAGTTCCGCCTGAGTATGTCACGCAACGAAATCGGTAATTATCTGGGGCTGGCGGTGGAAACCGTGTCCCGGGTTTTCACCCGTTTCCAGCAGAACCAACTGATCGCGGCCGAGGGCAAGGAAATCCATATCCTTGACCCGATCCAGCTCTGTGCACTGGCCGGCGGCTCGCTCGAAGGCTGATCTCGATCCGCGGTTGAGCGAAGCGTTTCAGCCGCGGGTATACTGCGCCGTTTGTAGCCCTGCCAGGACACCTCGACGATGGTCTTCGACTCCTTCGACATCAAATCCTTGATCCGCCCCGTGATCGACTTCCCGAAACCGGGCGTGATCTTTCGCGACATCACCCCGCTGTTTCAATCGCCCAAGGCCCTGCGCTTGGTGATGGACAGCTTCGCCCACCGCTATGTGGAAGCTGACTTCACCCACATCGGCGCGATGGACGCGCGCGGTTTCCTGATCGGCTCGGTACTGGCCTATCAGTTGAACAAACCGCTGGTGCTGTTCCGCAAGCAGGGCAAACTGCCGGCCGACGTGTTGGCTGAAGGTTATGCGACCGAGTACGGCGAAGCGTTTCTTGAAGTGCACGCCGACAGCCTGTGTGATGGCGATTCGGTGGTGATGTTCGATGATTTGATCGCCACCGGTGGCACGCTGATCGCCGCAGCTAACCTGATCCACCGCATGGGTGCGCGGGTGCATGAAGCGGCAGCGATCATTGATCTGCCGGAGCTGAGTGGTTCGCAGCGTCTGGAAGACATGGGCATTCCGACGTTCTGCCTGACGCAGTTTTCTCTCGCAGAAAAGTAAGCAGCGCCCTTCCGGTCGCCATCGCTAGCAGGCTAGCTCCCACAGGGAATTTGTGAACTCCACAAAAGAATTGTGAATGCCACAGAGGAGTTGTGAACTCCACAGGGAATGTGTGAACTCCACAGGGGAGTTGTGAACTCCACAGAAGAGTTGTGAACTCCACAGAAGAGTTGTGAACTCCACAGGGGATTTGTGAACTCCAAAGAGGATTTGTGAATGCCACAGAGGAGTTGTGAACTCCACAGAGGAGTTGTGAACTCCACAGAGGAGTTGTGAACTCCACAGAGGAGTTGTGAACTCCACAGAGGAGTTGTGAACTCCAAAGAGGATTTGTGAATGCCACAGAGGATTTGTGAATGCCACAGATCCATTGTGGGAGCTAGCCTGCTAGCGATGGGGCCGGCCGCAACAACCCAGATCAAAGCCCCACCTGCTTGCTGATGATCTCGTTCATCACCTCCCGCGTCCCGCCGCCAATCGACAGAATGCGGTTATCCCGATACAGCCGTTCGACCAGACTCTCGCGCATATACCCTAACCCACCAAGAATCTGCACCGCCTCAGTGGTGATCCGGTCGGAAGTGTCCGTGGCAAAGTTCTTCGCCATGGAAATCTCCTTGATCACGCTCTGCCCCGCCGCCATCTTCGCCGCCTGCCGATAGGTGAACTCACGCGAGATTTCCAGCGCAGTGGCCATTTCCGCCAGCCGATGCTTGATCACCTGAAATTTGCCAATCGGCTTGCCGAATGCCTGGCGTTCCCGCGCCCATTTCAGGCTTTCCTCCAGCGCCAGTTGCGAGGTCATGTTGGCCATCAGCGCCAAGGCTAGACGCTCACTCTGAAAGTTGCCCATGATGCAGGCGAAGCCCATGTTTTCGGCGCCGATCAGATTGCCTGCCGGTACCCGGCAATCGTCGAAGAATAATTCAGCGGTGTCCGAGGCCCACCAGCCCATTTTCTTCAACTGGCGGCCCACGGTGAAACCGGGGGTGCCCTTCTCGATCACCAGCAGACTGATACCGCCGAAACCCGGCTCCCCGGTACGCACCGCGACGGTGTAGAAGTCAGCGCGTACGCCACTGGTGATGAAGGTTTTGCTGCCGCTGACCCGGTAGAAGTCACCATCGCGAATGGCGCGGGTCTGTAAATTTGCGACGTCGGAGCCGCCGCCGGGCTCGGTGATGGCCAGGGCGCTGATCTTCTCGCCGCTGAGCACTTGCGGGACGATGCGATCACGAATTTCGGGGCGGGCCCATTTGAGGATCGGCGGCAGACCGATGTCCAGCGAACCGAGGCCGGCGACCAGTCCGCCCGAACCGCAGCGCATCAGCTCTTCGCTGGCGGCGATCTTGGCGAACAGATCACCTTCGTGGCTGCCACCGAAAGCTTCGGGATAGCCGATGCCGAGGATGCCCGCCGCGCCGGCCTTGAGATAGAGCTCGCGGGGGAAGCTTTCGGCTTCTTCCCACTGATCAACGTCCGGCAGGATCTCGCGCTCGACGAAACGTCTGACGCTGTCGCGGACCATTTGGTGGCTGGGATCGAAGTATTCCTGGAAGGCAGGCATCGGCGAACTCCACTGAAGGGTTCGCCGAAGTTAACCGAGCGCTTGCTTGGTTTTCAACAAGATTGTGTGACCGAGGTGTCTCCATCGCTGGCAAGCCAGCTCCCACAGGGTTCGCGGTTGATCAACACAATTCACTGTGGGAGCTGGCTTGCCAGCGATGAGGCCAGAACAGGCAGCGCAAAAAATCAGAGGGCTATCGGTTTACGCCCGGCAAACGAATGCGCGAGGGTGCCGCCATCCACCAGTTCCAGCTCGCCACCCAGCGGCACGCCGTGGGCAATGCGCGAGGCGATCAGGCCTTTGTTGTTGAGCAACTGCGCGATGTAGTGCGCGGTCGCCTCACCTTCTACCGTCGGGTTGGTCGCGAGGATGACTTCGGTAAAGGTGCCGGCCTCTTCGATCCGCGTAATCAACTGCGGAATGCCGATAGCCTCCGGCCCGAGCCCGTCGAGCGGCGACAAATGGCCCTTGAGCACGAAGTAGCGACCGCGGAAACCGGTCTGCTCGACCGCATAGACATCCATCGGTCCCTCGACCACGCACAACAGCGTGTCGTCACGGCGTGTGTCGGCGCATTGTGGGCACAGATCGTCTTCAGTCAGCGTGCGGCACTGGCGGCAATGGCCAACGCCTTCCATGGCCTGACTCAGGGCCTGAGCCAGACGCAGACCGCCACTGCGGTCACGTTCAAGCAACTGCAACGCCATACGCTGGGCAGTTTTCTGACCCACGCCCGGCAGAATTCGCAGGGCGTCGATCAGTTGGCGAATCAAAGGGCTGAAGCTCATGGGTAAAAAGTCCGACAAAACAACGAGACGCGGTTTATACCCGCGCCTCTGGCCAGCGTCAAATACTCAGTCCTGCGCGACCCGCACCACCAGTTTGCCGAAGTTACGCCCCTCCAGCAGACCGATAAACGCGTCAGGCGCCTGCTCCAGGCCTTCGACCACGTCCTCGCGGAACTTGACCTTGCCGTCGCGCACCCACGGCACCATGTGGCTGATGAATTCCGGCTGACGATCACCGTAGTCATCAAACACGATGAAGCCTTGAATCCGCACACGCTTGGTCAGCAAGGTGCGTTGCAGTGTCGGCAGACGATCCGGGCCTTTCGGTGCCTCAGAGGCGTTGTAGCCGGCGATCAGGCCGCACAGCGGAATCCGCGCCTTGGGATTGAGCAACGGCAGCACCGCGTCGAACACATGACCACCGACGTTCTCGTAATAGATGTCGATGCCTTTGGGGCAGGCCTTGGCCAGTTGCTCGGCGAAGTCTGCGGCCTTGTGGTCGATGCAGGCATCAAAGCCCAGTTGCTCGACCACGTATTTGCACTTCTCGGCGCCGCCTGCCACGCCAACCGCGCGCAGGCCTTTGATCTTCGCCACCTGACCGACCACCGATCCCACCGCACCGGACGCAGCGGCGACCACCAGGGTCTCGCCCTCTTTCGGCTGACCGATGTCCATCAAGCCCATATAAGCCGTCATGCCGGGCATGCCCAGTACACCCAGGGCCATCGACGGGCTCGGCAGCCCGGCCGGAATCGGCATGATGTTGCGCCCGTCGCTGATGCTGTGGCTCTGCCAGCCGGTGAGGCCGACCACCAGATCACCGGCATGGAATTTCGGGTGCAGCGAGCGCTCGACCCGACTGACGGCGCCACCGGTCATCACTTCGCCGATTTGCACGGGCGCGGCGTAGGACGGCGCGTCACTCATGCGACCGCGCATATAGGGGTCGAGTGACAGGTAGAGGGTTTTCAACTGCACCTGCCCGTCTTGCAGTTCCGGCAGCGCTTCGCGCTCCAGGCGGAAGTTTTCCGGCGTCGGCGCGCCTGTCGGGCGCGAAGCGAGCACGAACCGTTGATTGAGAGTGAGAGGGTCGGACATGTCGGCGTCTCCTTTGAATGATCAATTCGAGGGTATAGGGAGCAGACCTTTGTGGCGGTGCAGCGTTCGATGTTTGTTCAGGCAGACCGAGGTGACTTCATCGCTGGCAAGCCAGCTCCCACAGGGTTCGCGGTTGTCCACCTGTTTTGTGATCAACACCATCCACTGTGGGAGCTGGCTTGCCAGCGATGACGGCATTACCGCCACTGCAAAACTATCTGTCACAAACAAAAATGCCAGGCACGGATGCCTGGCATTTTTTGTAGCTCATCTGTCGCACAAAGGCGAATCAGAATGGCAGTTTCATACCGGCTGGCAGGTTCATGCCGGCGGTCATGCCGCCCATTTTTTCCTGGCTGCTGGCTTCGATCTTGCGCACCGCGTCGTTGACGGCGGCAGCGACCAGATCTTCGATGACTTCGCGGTCATCTTCATCCAGACCCGGCAGCAGGGTCGGGTCGATGCTGACGCGCTTGAGGTCGTGACGACCGGTCATCACCACGGTGACCATGTCGCCACCGGCCTTGCCAGTGACTTCAGCGTTGGCCAGTTCTTCCTGCATCTTGGCCATTTTTTCCTGCATCTGCTGCGCCTGCTTCATCAGGCCGGCCATGCCACCTTTCATCATGGGAATCACCTCAAAAGTACTTGGATCAAAACAGCGCCCGGCCATCGCGGCAGAGCGCCCTCAGTTATTAGCCCTGAGTCACCAGGGCGTCGACAGGTTCAATAGTATCGTGTCGCACCACCGCGCCGAACTGCTGGACCATCTGCTGGATGAACGGATCACCGTGGATCGAGTCCTCCGCTTCGCGCTGACGGTTGGCACGACGCCGGGATGCGGCCTGAGCCGGGGTTTCCTGCTCGGGCTTGATCAGCTCGATGCTCAGGGTCAGCGTGCGACCGTGGAACTGGTTCAACGCATCGTTGAGCCGGCGCTGTTGAGTGGCGTTGAACAGGGCGCTGTGCGCCGGGTCCAGGTGCATCAACCAATGGTCGCCATCGACGGCGATCAGTGTGCAGTTGGCTGCGATGCTGCCGGTCATCCCGGAGATCGGCAACTTTGGAAACAATTCAAGCCATTGCAGGGCCAGACCGGTCGCCGGCATCGCGGCGGGTTCCGGCTCGGGCTCAGGCTCCGGGTCGGCGGCGTGCTCGCTGGCCAGTTCGTCGAGATAACTGTAAGCCGAATCCATGTCCGGCTCGATGTAATCCTCGTCCAGCGGCGGCTCGTCGTCCATGTCGAGGCCCGGGGTGGCGGCATCGACGTCGGCGACCGACGGCTCGGGAATCGGCGCAGCGGCCCACTCAGGGGCGTCCGGCACCACGCTGTCGGGAGTCGGCAACGGCATTGGCGGCAACTCGGGTTGCTCGCTTGCGGTTTCCAGCACGGGCTCGACGGCGGGTTGCTGAACGGGCTCTGGCTCTGGCTCTGATTCAGGCTCGGGCGCTAACGGATCATTCCACGGCAGGTCGACGACCGCTTCCACTGCCACAGGCTCGGGTTCTGGCTCAGGTGCTGGTGCAACCACGGGCTCAGGCTCGGGAGCAGGCGCAGGCGTAGCCACCGCAGCAGGTGCCGGAGCCGCAACTGGCGTTGGCTCCGGAGCCGGCGCAACAACCGCAGCCACTACCGGCGCAACCTTCGGCGCGGCAGCCACTGAGTTTGCGGAATCAACTGTGGCCTGGCTGATCCCCACTGGCTTTAGCGGTTGCCTCGGGGCGTCCGCGGTATCGGCGGGCCGGAAGGCCAGCATCCGCAGCAAGACCATTTCGAAACCACCACGCGGGTCCGGCGCCAGCGGCAAATCGCGGCGACCGATCAGGCCCATCTGGTAATAGAACTGCACGTCTTCGGCCGGCAAGGCCTGGGCCAGCGCCAATACCCGGTCGCGGTCGCCGTGTCCATTGTCGACGCCGTCCGGCAACGCCTGAGCGATGGCGACGCGGTGCAGCACGTTGAGAATTTCCGAGAGCACGCCATTCCAGTCCGGCCCTTGTTCGGCCAGATGGCGCACGGCTTCAAGCAACGCCTTGGCGTCGCCTTCGATCAGCGCGTGCAACAGGTCAAACACTTGACCGTGGTCGAGGGTGCCGAGCATCGCCCGCACGTCTGCCGCCAACACCTTGCCTTCACCGAAGGCGATGGCCTGGTCGGTGAGGCTCATGGCGTCACGCATCGAGCCGTCAGCGGCGCGACCCAGCAGCCACAGTGCATCGTCTTCGAACGGCACGTTTTCGGCGCCGAGAACGTGGGTCAAATGCTCGACCACGCGCTCGGGCGTCATGTTCTTCAGGGAGAACTGCAAGCAACGCGACAAAATCGTTGCCGGAAGTTTCTGCGGATCGGTGGTCGCCAGGATGAACTTGACGTACGGCGGCGGCTCTTCGAGGGTTTTCAACAGCGCATTGAAGGAATGGCTGGAGAGCATGTGCACTTCGTCGATCAGGTAGACCTTGAAGCGCCCACGGCTTGGCGCGTACTGCACGTTATCGAGCAGCTCGCGGGTGTCTTCGACCTTGGTCCGGCTCGCGGCGTCGATCTCGATCAGGTCGACAAAACGACCTTCGTCGATCTCGCGGCATACCGAGCACTCGCCGCAGGGGCTGGAAGTGATACCTGTTTCACAGTTCAGGCATTTGGCGATGATCCGCGCAATCGTGGTTTTACCCACCCCTCGGGTACCGGTGAACAGGTACGCATGGTGCAGCCGCTGGCTGTCCAAGGCATTGATCAGAGCCTTGAGCACATGGGTCTGGCCGACCATTTCGCGGAACGAGCGCGGACGCCATTTACGTGCAAGAACCTGATAACTCATCGAAAACCGTCGCCACTGGAAAGCAGAAGCGGCTAATGCTAGCGGAGCAAGGCCAAAATTGCATCCGATGTCCTCGTCTAATCTGGCTAAGCTGCTTTTTGTCGGGTATTTATTGGCCCGGGCGCGGGACTCATCGGAGCATTTATGCGTTGGGCCTTGGGGGCGTTACTGGGGATCAGTCTGAGCGTATCCGCGTCCGACCCGCCGCTGCGCTTCGCCGTGGCCGACAGTTGGGCGATGCCGATGGTGCAATTCGAACGCGGCCGGCCGACCCAGGGCATCCTCATCGACATGATGCTCAGCCTCGCGACACAGGTTGGCGTCCCGGCAGAATTTCACGTCCTGCCCCGCACCCGCGTGCAGAACGCCATGGAACACGGCGAAGTCGATGTGCGCTGCTATGCCGCACAGTCGTGGCAGCCGAATCAGTCCGGCGACTACATCTGGAGCATTCCACTGTTTTTCCAGCGCGACGTGCTGATCAGCCGTCACGGTGAAACGCCGAAAGTCGATCCCGCCGAACTGCCGCGCCAGTCGATCGGCACCGTGCTCGGCTACATCTACCCTACCCTGCAGCCTTTATTTGATGCCGGCCAACTGCAACGCGAAGACGCGCGCAATCAGAATCAGGTGCTGGAAAAACTATTGGCCGGCCGTTATCGCTATGCCGTGAGCAATCAGTGGACGCTGGACTGGTTCAATCAACGGCTGATGCCAGGGCAGCAACTGCAAGGGGTGGCGGTGTTGCAGGAGCAGAATGTCGGGTGCTATGTGAGGAATGACCCGAAGGTGCCGGTGCAGAGAATTTTGCGGACGTTGTTGCGGATGAAAATGTCGGGGGAGATTGATGAGATTATCCGGTTGTATACCGGCAGCACTGAAGCTAACCCATAACCCTGTGGGAGCTGGCTTGCCAGCGATTGCGGACTTTCAGCCAAATAGATGAACCTGCCCCACCGCTATCGCTGGCAAGCCAGCTCCCACAGGGTCCTGTTCAGCAGTTTTTTTGTGTAAACCGGTAAATCGCAGGCACAAAAAAACCGCAATCGGGTGATTCCCGTGCGGTTCGTTTCGTTAAGGTGGTAACCCCACCAGCCACACCCCGGCACACAATGTTCCCGCTGTGGCTGCTGCCTTCCGGCTCTGACCAGGTTCACGGGTAATCGTTGCGGGGGGACCGATGGGGTCACCATAACGACGCTTGCCTGTCGGCGAGCCGCGCCATTGTACCTGTCTGAGACGAAGTTACAACCGTTCGATTCAGATTAAAAATATGAACAGCTTCAAAGACATAAAGATCGCAGCCTGCGGCAGCTTCTATAGGGTCAACACCTCGTCCGCCCTGCCGCCCTCTTGCTGAATCACCAGATGGATGAAGTGCAGCTTGGCAATCGCCGCTGCCGGCAACACGAACGGATAGAAATCCGGCTGGCCCATGCTGCGTGACAGCTCGTTGAGCATCCCTGCCAGTTCGATCCACGCGTTGACGAATGACAGAAACGCCGCACCACCGGGATGGTCGGGCTCGTAGAGGGTGCTAGGCGGAAACGGCTGGTAATCGAAATCCATCTCCCGTGCGCTCATGCCGAAACCCAGTGCGGTGTCCACCGCGTCCATCATGTGCAGGTAATGCGCCCAGGTTTCAGCCCAGTCTTCCCATGGATGCATGGTCGCGTAGGCGCTGACGTAGTGTTGCGGCCAGTCCAGCGGCGCGCCCTGCTGATAGTGACGATCCAGCGCCTCGGCGTAACTGGCGCGCTCGTCGCCGAACAGATTGCGGAACGAACCGAGCCACGGGCCATTGGCGATCAGTCGATCCCAGTAGTAATGCCCGACCTCATGCCGAAAATGCCCGAGCAGCGTGCGATAAGGCTCATGCATCTGCGCCCGCACCTTCTCGCGGTGGGCGTCGTCGGCTTCTTTGATGTCGAGGGTGATCAGGCCGTTGGCGTGGCCGGTCATCGGCGCGTTGCCTTCCAGGTCGATGCCGATGAAGTCGAAGGCCAGCCCGGTGTCCTCGTCCACGGTTTTCGGGATCACCGGCAGACCGAGGGTAATCAGTTGCGCGACCAGACGGCGCTTGGCGATTTCGACCTTGCGCCAGCGTTCGGGGTTTTCCGCGACGGACAGATCGGGGATGGTGCGATTCAGGCTGCAAGCGATGCACAAGGCATCATTCACGTTGGCCGGCAGCAGCCAGTTGCAAGCGGCGGCTGTGTCGAGATTGGCGCAACGGCGAAAGAGTCCGGCGTCGGGGTCGGCATCCAGCGCCCACGTGCCTTCTTGCGGCCCCGGTTGCAGCGACGTGATGCGACTTTGTTCCGGTTGATAACCGAGCGCCGCGTTGCAGGCCAGGCACTGGCTGTTGCGAAAGAACAGTGACTGGCCGCAGCGGCACGGCCAGATTTTGCTGTTGCGCGAAGACTCGCCCATGAACGGCGCGACGATGCGGGAACTGAGCTGCTCGAAAAAGCGGTACATGGCGATCTCTCCCTTGGGCTTGCCAAGACTAGATCATTCGCATGACAACATCGTTCCCGATTACAGCGGTGCTGCTAAGTGATAGCCCCCCCTGTGGTGAGGGGATTTATCCCCTCACCACAGGGGGGGCTATCACTCCATGGATTGCGTCAAACCGTGATGCCATGAGTTTTGAGGAATCCGACAAACGCCTCTTCATCCATCACTTTCACACCCAGCTCATTGGCCTTGGTCAGCTTCGACCCGGCGCCCGGTCCTGCGACCACGCAATGGGTCTTGGCCGATACCGAGCCCGCGACTTTGGCGCCGAGGCTTTCCAGGTGATCCTTGGCGACATCGCGGCTCATCAGTTCGACCTTGCCGGTCAGCACCCAGGTTTCCCCGGCCAGCGGCAGACCTTCGACGACTTTTTTCTCGCTCAGCCAATGCATGCCGAAATCACGCAACTGCTTCTCGGCGGCTTCGGCAATTTGCCGATGCTCCGGCAACGCAAAGAACTCACGCACTGAGTTGGCCTGTTTTTCCGGCAGCGCCTGGCGCATGTCCAGCCAGTCGGCATTCATCACCGCCTCAAGTGAGCCGAACTTGTCCGCCAGTTTCTGCGCGCCGCCCGGCCCCACCGAAGGAATGTGCAGCTTGTCGAGGAAACCGCCCAGCGTGGTACTGGCAGCAAACTCGGCGCCCAGATCGCCCTGATCCTGAATCTGCAAACCATGCCCCAGCAGTTCGGTAATCACCTGCTGGTTGTGCGCATCTTCAAAGAAGCTGTGAATCTCGTGCGCCACTTCCAGGCCGACATCCGGCAGGTAGGTCAACACTTGCGGCAACGCCTGCTGCACGCGCTCCAGCGACCCCAGCGAACGCGCCAAGACCTTGGCCGTCTCTTCGCCGACATCGGGAATGCCGAGGGCATAGATGAAGCGCGCCAGACTCGGTTTTTTGCTGTCCTCGATCGCCGCCAGCAGTTTGTTGCTCGACACCTCGGCAAAACCTTCGAGGTCGACGATGTCATCGAACTTCAGCGCATACAGATCGGCTGGCGAATTCACCAGCCCTTCATCGACCAGTTGCTCGACGCTCTTGTCGCCCAGACCTTCGATGTCCATTGCACGGCGCGATACGAAGTGAATGATCGCCTGCTTCAGTTGCGCACCACAGGCCAGACGCCCGACGCAACGGTAGACCGCGCCTTCGCTGACGGTCTCGCGACCCTTGCTGCGCTTGACCAGTTGCGTGCGCTCGACATGCGAACCGCAGACCGGGCAGCTCTCGGGAATCTGCACCGGGCGCGCATCATCAGGGCGGCGTTCGATGACCACTTGCACCACTTGCGGGATCACGTCGCCAGCGCGGCGGATAATCACTGTGTCGCCGATCATCAGGCCCAGACGCGCCACTTCGTCCATGTTGTGCAGCGTGGCGTTGGCCACCGTGACGCCGGCAACTTTTACCGGCTTCAGCCGCGCCACAGGCGTGACCGCACCGGTACGACCGACCTGGAATTCCACGTCGAGCAACTCGGTGAGTTCTTCCATGGCCGGGAATTTATGCGCGATTGCCCAGCGCGGTTCGCGGGCGCGGAAGCCCAGCTCACGCTGATCGGCGATGCTGTTGACCTTGAACACCACGCCGTCGATTTCATAGCTCAGCGAGTTACGGCGCTCGCCGATGTCGCGGTAGTAATCGAGGCATTCGTCGATGCCCTTGGCCAGTTTCAGCTCATGGCTGATCGGCATGCCCCAGGCTTGCAGTTGCTTGAGATTGCCGATGTGCGTGTCGGAGATATCGTGGGACACCTGGCCGATGCCGTAGCAGCAGAATTCCAGCGGACGGTTGGCGGTGATCTTCGAATCGAGCTGACGCAAACTGCCGGCAGCGGCGTTGCGCGGGTTGGCGAAGGTCTTGCCGCCGACTTCCAGTTGCGAGGCATTGAGGCGCTCGAAACCCGCCTTGGACATGAACACTTCACCGCGCACTTCCAGCGTCGCCGGCCAGCCTTCGCCGTGCAGCTTCAGCGGAATGTTGCGCACGGTGCGCACGTTGACGCTGATGTCTTCGCCGGTGGTGCCATCGCCGCGAGTCGCGCCGCGCACCAGCACGCCGTCCTGATACAACAAGCTGACCGCCAGGCCATCGAGTTTTGGCTCGCAGCTGTATTCCACCGATGCGCCGGCGCCGAACAAATCACCCACCGGCAGATCCAGACCTTCGGTTACCCGACGGTCGAATTCGCGCATGTCGGTTTCTTCGAAGGCGTTGCCGAGGCTGAGCATCGGCACTTCGTGGCGTACCTGGGTGAACGCGGTGAGCGCCACGCTGCCGACGCGCTGGGTCGGCGAGTCGCTGGTGATCAGCTCGGGGTTGGCCGCCTCCAGCGCCTTGAGCTCGTGGAACAACCGGTCGTACTCGGCGTCCGGAATGCTCGGCTCGTCGAGGACGTGATAACGGTAGTTGTGCTGATCCAGCTCAGCGCGCAGCTCTAGAATGCGTTTTTTGGCGGCGGTCATGGGTGTTCTCTCATAAAGCAAAAGAGCAGCCGAGGCTGCTCTATCTCAATACATCATGGGCAGCAGAAGCAAAAGATCGCAGCCTTCGGCAGCTCCTACAGGTGCATGCCACTCCATGTAGGAGCTGCCGCAGGCTGCGATCTTTTGATCTCTGGCCTTAGCGCTTCTGGGTCAGGGCGCGGCGTTCGAATTCGACGATGCGCTGACGGTAGTGCTCGATGGTCTGCGCGGTCAGGACGCTGCGCTGATCGTCTTTCAGCTCGCCGTTGAGTTCCTGGGACAGCTTGCGGGCCGCTGCCACCATCACGTCAAACGCTTGCTTCGGATGACGCGGGCCTGGCAGACCGAGGAAGAAGCTCACCGCCGGGGTGCTGAAATGGTCGATGTCGTCCAGATCGAAAATGCCCGGCTTGACCGCATTGGCCATGGAGAACAGCACTTCGCCGTTGCCGGCCATGCTTTCGTGGCGGTGAAAAATATCCATCTCGCCGAAACGCAGACCGCTTTCCAGAATGTTCTGCAACAGCGCCGGGCCTTTGAAGCCGGCAGCGTCGCGGCAGATCACGCTGATCACCAAGACTTCTTCCGCTTGTGGCTGATCCTTGTCGCTGACCGCCGGGGAAGGCTTGGTCTCGACAAAATCATCACGGCTGCTGAAGCCCGGGCTGTCATCCAGATCCAGATCGAGGTTCAAGTCACCTTGAGCCGGGCCGTTGCTGCCGCGCTTGCCGCGCTTGGAACCGGATTCGCGAGGCTCGCGGGTTTCGCGCGCCGACATGCTCACCGACGGCAGGTCGTGCTCGTCCAGTTGCGGTTCCTTGTGATCGTCCTTGTCCAGAACGCGGGCCGGGCCCAACAGCTCAGCGCTGGTGTCCTCGTCCGGCAGGTTGGACAGACTTCGGTCAAGACGGAATTTCAGTTTTCCCTTGCCGCCGCGCATACGGCGCCAGCCATCAAAAAGAATACCGGCAATCACTATG
>NZ_JBIUXX010000027.1:40328-65123 GCF_044744235.1 Pseudomonas sp. NPDC087346 | reverse complement strand
GTGTGCAAACCGCTTTAATACGTGGCTCAATCTCTATGTTCTGACAGGCGTTTTGCCCACGTATACGAAAAATTGACATTAAACTAGCACGACCAAAGACAACTTTACACCGTCTGTCACATTGGCTTGCGCGAATATGTCGATTGGCCAGCAAGTCGAAGCCGGTAAAAAAGTCCTACAGACCATTAATACCTTTCCGACAACGCCCCGACTCAGGCATCCACCATCGCCATCGCCTCCTCGACATCCACGGCTACCAGTCGCGAACAACCCGGTTCGTGCATCGTCACACCCATCAGTTGATCGGCCATTTCCATGGCGATTTTGTTGTGGGTGATATAGATGAACTGCACGGTCTGCGACATCTCTTTAACCAATCGTGCGTAACGTCCAACGTTAGCGTCATCCAGTGGCGCGTCAACTTCATCGAGCATGCAGAACGGCGCCGGATTCAATTTGAAGATCGCAAAAACCAGAGCCAATGCAGTCAGGGCTTTTTCGCCACCGGAGAGCAAATGGATGGTGCTGTTCTTCTTTCCTGGCGGCTGCGCCATGATCGTTACCCCTGTATCGAGTAGATCTTCGCCCGTCAGTTCCAAATACGCCCGGCCACCACCGAAAACTTTTGGAAAAAGTGCCTGTAAACCGCCATTGATCTGATCAAAGGTATCTTTGAAACGATTACGCGTTTCTTTGTCGATCTTGCGGATCACGTTTTCCAGCGTGTCCAGCGCTTCCACCAGATCGTCGTTTTGCGCATCCAGATAACGTTTACGCTCGGACTGTTGCTGGTATTCGTCGATGGCCGCGAGGTTGATCGCGCCCAGGCGTTGAATCCGCGCGTTGATCCGTTCGAGTTCTTCTTCGGCTTCGCGTTCACTCGACTCGGCAGTTAATGTGCCGAGCACGCCATGTAAATCGTAGCCGTCTTCGAGCAGTTGATCCTGCAAGGCTTTGCGGCGCACAGTCAGGGCTTGCCATTCCATGCGTTGCTGTTCGAGCTGGCCGCGAATCAACTGCGATTGCTGTTCGGCCTGAGTCCGGCGTTTTTCCGCTTCGCGCAGTTCGCGGTCGGCATCTTCGAGGGCGATTTGCGCGGTCTTCAGTTCCTCGTCAACGCTCATGCGCTTGTCGAGCAACTCTTCAAGTTTGAGACGCAGCTCTTCCAGCGGCGCCTCGCCCTCTTCCAGATTCAGACTCAGCTGTTCGCGTTTTTCCGTGAGTCGCTCGGACTGCATTTCCAGACGTTCCAGCGCCTGTCGCGTGGAGTCGTGTTGAGCGCGCAACGAGCCCAGACGCACCGCCAACTGGTGCGCGTGATCTTTGTGCTGGCGAGCTTCCTGACGCACTCGATCAAGACGTTCGCGCAAGCTGTCGCGCTGAGCCAAGAGCAATTCGCGCTGCTCGGTGTCGACGGCCATGGCATCGAGGGCGTCCTGCAATTGCAGGCGCGCTTCGCCGATGCTTTCGTGTTCCAGTTCGCGTTGCTCGCCGAGTTCGACCAGTTCTTCATCGAGACGGGAACGACGCAAAGTCAGCTGCTCGGCCTTGGCTTTGCCGGCCGACAATTGGGCCTTCAATTCACCTTGCTGACGGGCTTCGTCTTGCAGCAAACGACGCAGATGTTCGCGGCCGTTTTCCTGCTGACGCTGTTGTGCGCGCAGGGTTTGCAGACGGTTTTCCATCGACTCGACGGTGGCTTCGCGCTCTTCGCGTTCGAGATGCAAAGCCTCGATTTCCTGACCACGGGCGAGCATGCCGCTTTCAGCTTCGCTCGCACGGCGCACCCGCAGGAAATGCCGACCGACCCAATAACCGTCACGGCTGATCAGACTTTGCCCGGCGCTCAACTGACCGCGCAGGGCCAAGGCCTGCTCAAGGCTGTCGACCGGTTTGACCTGCCCGAGCCACGGCGACAGATCAATCGACGCCTCGACCTTGTCCAGCAAACTGCCCGCCACACGTACACCATCGGTGGCGGGACTGAGCAGACGCAAATCACCTTGGGTGAAGCCGGACAAATCGAAGCCGCTGAAATCGTCGACCAGCACCGCTTGCAGATCGGCGCCGAGCACGGTTTCCACCGCCAGTTCCCAACCGGCCTCGACCTTCAGGCCTTCGGCAAGACGCGGACGTTCGGCGAGGTGCTGATCGCGCAACCACTCTGCAGTGCCGGTGCCCGGATCGAGCGCGGCTTGCTGCAAGGCTTCCAGCGATGCGAGTCGGCCATTGAGCCGTTGCAGATCGCCTTGCGCCTGCTGCTGCGCGGTCAGCGCCTGCTGCAATTCTTGTCGCAGTTGTTCGAGTTTTTCGACCTGTGCTTCTTCACTGGTCTGCAAATCTTCCAGTGTCGCTTCGGACTCGGCGAGCTGCTCGCTGAGTTCCATGATCGCTGCGTCTTCCGGGTCAGCCGAGAGCAACGCGCGCTCTTCGCCCAGACGCTTTTGCCGATCTGCCAGACGCTCCATGCTGGTTTCCAGCTGCTGGATGCGCGACTGCTGCACTTCGGCCTGACGCCGCGGCTCGGCGGCGGTCAGGTTGAAGGTGTCCCACTGCTCCTGCCAACCGTGCATGACGGATTCGGAATCTTCCAGTGCGGCGGCAGCTTCTTCAGCGGCGGCGCTGGTGACTTCCTGCTCGGGGACGAGCATGTCCAGCTCTTCGCCGAGGGTCAGCAGCAACGTGCGGTCGTGGCCGAGGTGCGATTCGGTTTCCAGTCGCGCGCGTTCGGCTTCTTTCAAGTCGTCTTGCAACTGACGCAAACGCTGCTGGCCGTGCTGGATGCTCTGCTCGACCCGGGCGATGTCGCCGCCGACCGAATAGAAGCGCCCCTGCACCAGATTGAAGCGTTCGGACAGGTCATGGTGACCGTCGCGCAGGCGTTCGATGGCCGCATCGGCGTTGCGTTGCTCGGCGACCAGCGCTTCGAAACTGATTTCCTGGTTGCCGATGACCGACTCGCGCTGGCCGACCTGATCGTTCAGATCCTGCCAGCGCAGTGCCGACAGTTGCGCCTTGAGCTGACGCTCCTCGGCTTTGAATTCCTGATACTTCTCGGCGGCCTGGGCCTGGCGGTGCAAGCGTTCGAGCTGACGCTCAAGCTCATCGCGCAGGTCGGTCAGACGGGC
Organism: Pseudomonas sp. NPDC087346; assembly: GCF_044744235.1. NCBI lineage: Bacteria > Pseudomonadati > Pseudomonadota > Gammaproteobacteria > Pseudomonadales > Pseudomonadaceae > Pseudomonas > Pseudomonas sp. NPDC087346. Next base: position 61,995 of record NZ_JBIUXX010000027.1, on the reverse strand, counting down.
GAGGTTTTCGTGGGTGCGGCGGATACGGTTTTCAGTCTCGCGCCGACGCTCCTTGTACTTGGAGATGCCCGCCGCTTCTTCGATAAAGTTGCGCAGGTCTTCGGGCTTGGACTCGATCAGCTTGGAGATCATCCCCTGCTCGATGATCGAGTAGCTGCGCGGGCCGAGGCCAGTGCCGAGGAAGATGTCGGTGATGTCGCGACGACGGCATTTGGTGCCGTTGAGGTAATACGTGGTCTGGCTGTCGCGGGTGACTTTACGGCGAATGGAAATTTCCGCGTAGGCCGCGTACTCACCGAGCAGCGTGCCGTCGGAGTTGTCGAACACCAGTTCGATGCTCGCCTGGCTCACCGGTTTGCGGCTGGTCGACCCGTTGAAGATGACGTCGGTCATCGACTCGCCACGGAGGTTCTTCGCCGAACTTTCGCCCATCACCCAGCGTACGGCGTCGATGATGTTCGACTTGCCGCAACCGTTCGGCCCGACGACCGCCGCCATGTTACTGGGGAAGTTCACCGTGGTCGGGTCGACGAAGGATTTGAATCCCGCCAGTTTGATGCACTTGAGCCGCACGCTTAGGCGACCGTCAGGGCAGACACCACCAGATCGCAACTGCGCTGGGCGTATGCCGTCAGCACGATGCGGATCTGCGGCAAATCACGGGCGAGTACAGCGGCCAGCAGGCGTTCGAACAGTTCAAGGAACTCGCTCATCTCGGCCTTGCGCTGTTCGAGGGCGAGGAAATACGCACGGCTCATGGCCGGTTGCAGGTTCTCGACGGTCTCTTGCAGGTACGGGTTGTTGGCGAACGGATACGCGGCGCGCATCACATTAAAGCTGTCGTCAACGAAAGTGCGGATGTCCTGACGCTCGTAGCTGGCGGTCAGGCGCTGCTGGATCTGCACGAACGGCGCCATGTCGGCCTGGGTCTGCCAGCCGTTGGCCACCGAGTTGCCGAGCAGGATGTACAGCTCGCTCATCAGCGTGCACAGGCTCTGCACCTTGTGCGCGGTGAGTTCGGTGACGTGGGCACCACGACGCGGCAGGATCGCGATCAGATGACGGCGTTCGAGGATCAGCAAGGCTTCGCGAACCGAGCCGCGACTGACATTAAGTGCCAGCGTGACCTTCTGTTCCTGGATGCGCTCTCCTGGCTTCATTTCGCCACGAATGATCCGTTCGGCGAGGTGGTGAGCGATTTGCTCGGCGAGGCTGTCCGGCGCCTTGAACGTCATGGTTGTCCTTCAAACTTTTTCGATCTGCACAAGCGGCGCAGTGTAGCGCAATTGCAGGCTCATGGCGGAGTGCCCATACAGCGGTTTTTGGCACGATTCCCGCAAAAAAGCGCTTGATCCATTGAGGGTCAATACTGAATAGACAGGTTGTTGATCGGCAAATGTGATTTTCTTGACCTTTAAGTCAGAAAATCATTGACCGAAAAGTCAGAGCTGATAAATTCGGCTCAAGTGGGTTAACAACAATAATGAGTCTGCGAGGCCTTCCGTGATCCAGTTTTTACTAAACCAGGAACTCCGTAGCGAGCACGCCCTGGACCCGAACCTGACCGTGCTCAATTACCTGCGTGAACACGTAGGCAAATCCGGCACTAAAGAAGGCTGCGCCAGCGGTGACTGCGGCGCATGCACTGTAGTGGTCGGCGAGTTGCAAACGGATGACGATGGCCGCGAACACATTCGCTATCGCAGCCTCAACTCGTGCCTGACCTTTGTTTCGTCGCTGCACGGCAAGCAATTGATCAGCGTCGAGGACCTCAAACACAAAGGCGAACTGCACAGCGTGCAGAAAGCCATGGTCGAGTGCCATGGTTCGCAGTGCGGCTTCTGCACGCCCGGTTTTGTGATGTCGCTGTTTGCACTGCAAAAGAACAGCGATGCACCGGATCATGCCAAAGCGCACGAAGCGCTGGCCGGCAACCTTTGCCGCTGCACCGGCTACCGGCCGATTCTGGCGGCTGCCGAGCAATCCTGCTGCGGCAAGCAACCGGATCAGTTCGATGCCCGTGAAGCCGAGACCATCACCCGCCTCAAAGCCATCGCCCCGACCGAAATCGGTGAGCTGAACAGTGGCGACAAACGTTGCCTGGTGCCGCTGACCGTGGCCGATCTGGCCGATCTCTACGATTCTTATCCACAGGCGCGGCTGCTGGCCGGCGGCACCGATCTGGCGTTGGAAGTCACGCAGTTCCACCGCACTCTGCCGGTGATGATCTACGTCGGCAACGTCGCGGAAATGAAGCGCATCGATACCTTCGACGACCGCATCGAAATCGGCGCCGCCGCTGCCCTCTCCGACTGCTACGAAGCGCTGAACACCGAGTACCCGGACTTCGGCGAATTGCTGCACCGCTTCGCCTCCCTGCAAATCCGCAATCAGGGCACCCTCGGCGGCAACATCGGCAACGCCTCGCCGATTGGTGACTCGCCGCCCCTGCTGATCGCCCTCGGCGCGCAGGTCGTGCTGTGCAAGGGTGAAACCCGCCGCACGCTGAACCTCGACGATTACTTCATCGACTACAAGGTCACTGCGCGTCAGGAAAGCGAGTTCATCGAAAAGATCATCGTGCCGCGTGCCAGCGCCGAGCAACTGTTCCGTGCCTATAAAGTCTCCAAGCGTCTGGACGACGACATCTCCGCTGTCTGCGCCGCGTTCAACCTGCGCGTGGAAAACGGTGTGATCACCGACGCACGCATGGCGTTTGGCGGCATGGCAGCGATTCCAAAACGTGCCGCACATTGCGAAGCCGTGCTGATCGGCGCGCCGTTCAACAGCGCCGTGGTCGAACGCGCGTGCGCCGCACTGGCCGAAGATTTCACGCCGCTCTCGGACTTCCGCGCCAGCAAGGAATATCGCCTGCTCAGCGCGCAGAACCTGTTGCGTAAATACTTCATCGAACTGCAAACACCGCACATCGAGACTCGGGTGACCGCTTATGTCTAACCATCACGCCGTAGAGAAGACTCAAGCTGAAATGGCTGAACTGTTCGCCGCCGACCTGACCAGCGGTGTCGGCCGCAGCGTCAAGCACGACAGCGCCGCCAAGCATGTGTCCGGTGAAGCGCAGTACATCGATGACCGTCTGGAATTCCCGAACCAGCTGCATCTTTATGCACGCATGTCGGACCGCGCTCACGCCCGCATCATCAGCATCGACACCAAGCCGTGTTATGCCTTCGAAGGCGTGCGCATCGCGATCACCCACGAAGACGTGCCGGGCCTGAAAGACATCGGCCCGTTGATGCCGGGCGATCCATTGCTGGCTATCGATGATGTGCAGTTTGTCGGTCAGCCCGTGTTGGCAGTTGCTGCCAAGGATCTGGAAACCGCACGCAAAGCCGCGATGGCCGCGATCATCGAATACGAAGATCTGGAGCCGGTGCTGGACGTGGTCGAAGCCCTGCGCAAACGCCACTTCGTGCTCGACAGCCACACTCACCAGCGCGGCGATTCGGTCACCGCATTGGCAACTGCTGAACACCGCATTCAAGGCACGCTGCACATCGGTGGTCAGGAACACTTTTATCTGGAGACGCAAATCTCCTCGGTGATGCCGACCGAAGACGGCGGCATGATCGTTTACTGCTCGACGCAGAACCCGACCGAAGTGCAAAAACTGGTGGCCGAAGTTCTCGACGTGTCGATGAACAAAATCGTCGTCGACATGCGCCGCATGGGCGGTGGTTTCGGCGGCAAGGAAACCCAGGCCGCCAGCCCGGCGTGCCTGTGCGCCGTGGTTGCGCACCTCACCGGCCAGCCAACCAAGATGCGCCTGCCGCGTGTCGAAGACATGCTGATGACCGGCAAGCGACACCCGTTCTACGTCGAGTACGACGTCGGCTTCGACAGCACCGGCCGCCTGCACGGGATCAACATGGATCTGGCCGGCAACTGCGGCTGCTCGCCGGACCTGTCGGCGTCCATCGTTGACCGGGCGATGTTCCACTCGGACAACTCGTACTATCTGGGCGATGCGACCATCAACGGTCACCGCTGCAAGACCAACACCGCGTCGAACACCGCGTACCGTGGTTTCGGTGGCCCGCAAGGGATGGTCGCGATTGAAGAAGTGATGGACGCCATCGCCCGCCACCTGCACCTCGATCCACTCGCGGTGCGCAAGGCCAACTACTACGGCAAGACCGAGCGCAACGTCACCCACTACTACCAGACCGTCGAGCACAACATGCTCGAAGAGATGACCGCCGAACTGGAAGAAAGCAGCCAGTATCATGAGCGCCGCGAAGCGATCCGCCGCTACAACGCCAACAGCCCGATCCTGAAAAAAGGCCTGGCACTGACCCCGGTGAAATTCGGCATTTCCTTCACCGCCAGCTTCCTCAACCAGGCCGGCGCGCTGATCCACATCTACACCGACGGCAGCATCCATCTGAACCACGGCGGCACCGAAATGGGCCAGGGCCTGAACACCAAAGTCGCGCAGGTCGTGGCCGAAGTGTTCCAGGTGGAAATGGACCGCGTACAGATCACCGCGACCAACACCGACAAAGTACCGAACACCTCGCCGACCGCCGCTTCCAGCGGTGCCGACCTCAACGGTAAAGCCGCACAGAACGCCGCTGAGATCATCAAACAGCGACTGGTGGAATTCGCTGCCCGGCATTACAAGGTCAGCGAAGAAGACGTCGAATTCCACAACGGCCACGTGCGGGTTCGCGACCACATTGTGACCTTTGAAGCGCTGATTCAACTGGCGTATTTCAATCAGGTATCGCTGTCGAGTACCGGCTTCTACAAGACCCCGAAAATCTACTACGACCGCAGCCAGGCCCGTGGTCGTCCGTTCTACTATTTCGCCTTCGGCGCGGCGTGCTGCGAAGTGATCGTCGACACGTTGACCGGCGAGTACAAGATGCTCCGCACCGACATCCTCCACGACGTCGGCGCCTCGCTGAACCCGGCCATCGACATCGGTCAGGTCGAGGGTGGCTTCATCCAGGGCATGGGTTGGCTGACCATGGAAGAACTGGTCTGGAACAACAAAGGCAAGCTGATGACCAACGGCCCGGCCAGCTACAAGATCCCGGCCGTGGCGGACATGCCGCTGGACTTGCGGGTGAAGCTGGTCGAGAACCGCAAGAACCCGGAAGACACGGTGTTCCATTCCAAGGCTGTGGGTGAGCCACCGTTCATGCTCGGCATCGCCTCGTGGTGCGCGATCAAGGATGCGGTGGCGAGTCTGGGTGATTACAGGCATCAGCCGAAGATCGATGCGCCGGCGACCCCGGAGCGGGTGTTGTGGGGTTGTGAGCAGATGCGCCAGTTGAAGGCTGCGAAGCCTGTGGAAGCTGAAGCCGAGTTGGCTCCGCTTTAAGACCGAGGCGCGTCTATCGCTAGCAGGCTAGCTCCCACAGGGGTTTGTGGTGTCCACAGAATCCGGGGGCAACACAAAACCTGTCGGAGCTGGAGCCGAGTTGGCTCCGCTTTAAGATCGAGGCGCGTCTATCGCTAGCAGGCTAGCTCCCACAGGGGTTTGTGGTGTTCGCAGAATCCGGGGGCAACACAAAACCTGTGGAAGCTGAAGCCGAGTCGGCTCCGCTTTAAGACCGAGGCGCGTCTATCGCCAGCAGGCTAGCTCCCACAAGGGGTTTGTGGTGTTCGCAGAATCCGGGGGCAACACAAAACCTGTGGGAGCAGGCCTGCCAGCGATGAGGCCCGAACAGACAACGAAGATGTCGAGGTGACTATGTACAACTGGATCGACGCCCTCGCCGACCTGCAGAACCAGGGCGAGCCCTGCGTTCTGGTAACCATCATCGAAGAGCTTGGCTCGACGCCGCGTAATGCCGGCTCGAAAATGGTCATCAGCGCCCGACAGACGTTCGACACCATCGGTGGCGGACATCTGGAATACAAAGCCATGCAGATCGCCCGCGAAATGCTCGCCAGCGGCAAGCAGGACACGCACCTGGAGCGCTTCAGCCTCGGCGCCAGCCTCGGCCAGTGCTGCGGCGGCGCGACGGTGCTGTTGTTCGAACCGATGGGCCAGGTGCAGGCGCAGATCACTGTATTCGGCGCGGGCCATGTCGGCCGCGCACTGGTACCCTTGCTCGCCAGCCTGCCGTGCCGCGTTCGCTGGATCGACTCGCGGGAAGAAGAATTCCCCGAGCAGATCCCCCACGGCGTGCGCAAAATCGTCGCCGAAGAGCCTGTGGATGAAATCGATGACCTGCCCGCCGGCAGCTATTACATCGTCATGACCCACAACCATCAGCTGGACCTGGAACTCACTGCCGCGATCCTCAAGCGCAACGACTTCGCCTACTTCGGCTTGATTGGTTCGAAAACCAAACGCGCCAAGTTCGAACATCGCCTGCGTGATCGCGGTTTCGACAGTAGCGTCGTGCAACGCATGCGCTGCCCGATGGGCATCGGCGAAGTCAAAGGCAAACTGCCTGTGGAAATCGCCATCTCCATCGCTGGCGAAATCATCGCCACCTATAACGCCAATTTCGGCCAGCAAACCGCCAGCGCCGAACCGATTGCCAAACTGCTGCCGGTTTCCCGCCGCAGTCAGGCCGCCAAACTCAAAGCCTCAAACTGATTAGAGAACCCTCATGCCTCTGACTCGCAAAGCCTACCGCGCCGCCATCCTGCACAGCATTGCCGACCCCGCCGAAGTCGGGATCGAAGCCTCCTACGAGTATTTCGAGGATGGCCTGCTGGTGGTTGATGGCGGCAAGATCAGCGCCCTTGGCCACGCCAGCGACCTGCTGCCGACCCTGGCGGCAGACATCGAGATCAACCATTACCAGGATGCGCTGATCACCCCGGGCTTCATCGACACCCACATCCACCTGCCGCAAACCGGCATGGTCGGTGCCTACGGCGAGCAACTACTGGACTGGCTCAACACCTACACCTTCCCGTGCGAAAGCCAGTTCGGCGACAAGGATCACGCCGACAAAGTCGCTGACATTTTCGTCAAGGAACTGCTGCGCAACGGCACCACCACCGCGCTGGTGTTCGGCAGCGTGCACCCGCAATCGGTGAACTCGTTCTTCGAAATCGCCGAGAAGCTTGATCTGCGGATGATCGCCGGCAAGGTGATGATGGACCGCAACGCGCCGGACTATCTGACCGACACCGCCGAGTCCAGCTACGTCGACAGCAAAGAGCTGATCGAGCGCTGGCACGGCAAGGGTCGCTTGCACTACGCAGTTACCCCACGCTTCGCGCCGACCAGCACCCCGGAACAACTGACCCTCGCAGGCCAGTTGCTCACTGAATACCCGGATCTGTACATGCAGACCCACATCAGCGAGAACCTCAAGGAAATCGAGTGGGTCAAGGAACTGTTCCCTGAGCGCAAAGGCTATCTGGACGTTTACGACCACTACAAACTGCTCGGCGAGCGCTCGGTATTTGCCCACGGCGTACACCTGTGCGACGACGAATGCGCGCGCCTGGCGGAAACCGGTTCGGCGATTTCGTTCTGCCCGACCTCGAACTTCTTCCTCGGCAGCGGCCTGTTCAACCTGCCGATGGCCGAAAAACACAAACTGAATGTCGGTCTCGGCACTGACGTTGGCGGCGGTACCAGTTTCTCGCTGCTGCAAACCCTCAACGAAGCCTACAAGGTGATGCAGCTGCAAGGTGCGCGCCTGAGCCCGTTCAAATCGCTGTATCTGGCGACCTTGGGTGGCGCTCGCGCGCTGCGTCTGGAAGACAAGATCGGCACCTTGCAACCGGGCAGCGATGCCGATTTCCTGGTGCTGGATTACAACGCCACGCCGCTGTTGAGCTATCGCTTGAAGCAGGCCAATAACATTGCCGAGTCGTTGTTTGTGTTGATGACGCTGGGGGATGACCGCACGGTTGCGCAGACTTATGCGGCGGGTGCTTTGGTGCATCAGCGCTGAGTTTTTCCCAGTCATAAAAAATCCCCCAGTGCTTTTCAGCCTGGGGGATTTTTATTGCCTGTCAGATAGTCATCGCTGGCAAGCCAGCTCCCACAAGGTTTTGTGGTGCCACAAAGTTTGAACCCTGCACAGATCCTGTGGGAGCTGGCCTGCCAGCGATTGGGCCAGCTCGGTCTCGCTTAAAGCTTGGCGCTCGGACGCCCCGGCTTCTTGGTCTGCAACAGGTGCGAGAACACCGCATGCAGATCATCCGAAGCGCTTTCCTCGTCGAGGTTGAGCTTGCTGTCGATGTGATCCATGTGATGCATCATCAGGTCCACCGCCCGCTCACCGTTGCGCGCTTCGATGGCGTCGATCAACTGGGTGTGCTCGTCATAGGAGCAGTGCGAACGGTTGCCGCTTTCATACTGGGCGATGATCAGCGAAGTCTGCGACACCAGGCTGCGCTGGAAGCTGATCAGTGGTGCATTCTTCGCCGCTTCCGCGAGTTTCAGATGGAATTCGCCCGACAGACGAATACCGGCGCCGCGATCACCACGGGAGAAGCTGTCGCGCTCGTCGTTGACCATCTGGCGCAACTCGGCAATCTGCTCGGCGGTGGCATGCTCCACCGCCAGTTCAGTGATGGCGCGCTCGACCAGACGACGGGCGAGGAACACCTGACGTGCTTCTTCGACGCTCGGACTGGCGACGACCGCACCGCGATTCGGCCGCAACAGCACCACGCCTTCATGCGCCAGACGCGACAGGGCGCGGCGAATGATGGTGCGGCTGACCCCGAAAATTTCCCCCAGCGCTTCTTCGCTCAATTTGGTGCCGGGCGCCAGACGCTGTTCGAGGATGGCCTCGAAGATATGTGCGTAGACAATATCGTCCTGGGTTCCGCTGCGGCCGGCTTTGCCTGCTCGCGGTTGTTTCTTGAGGGGTTGCAACTGTTCGTTCATGGGCACTCGAGTCGGGAGAACTGCGGCGAATAGACCGTGACTGTAATACGGCACAGTAGGTCGCTGGCAAGTATCGCGTAAAAAACACGGCGATTGTACACAATGGACGGTGGCAACACGACTGTATGGCTGTTTGTGACCTCGGCTGTATTGCAACGATCCGTTACGATTGAGTTTAGGCTTGATCGCAGAATCCGCCGCTAGAGCACTATCCCTGTAGGAGTGAGCCTGCTCGCGATAGCGTCAGCTCAGTCAACTTTCATGTTAAATGACGCACCGCTTCGCGAGCAGGCTCACTCCTACAGGGTTTTACGTTGCGGCGGACATCTTCATCTGTACAAGGAACACCGCTGTCATGAACGACGCCACCCACACCCAATTGCGCCCGTTGGCCGACACTTCGCCCTCGGCCATCGTCGCCGGGTTCATCGCGATGATGACCGGTTACACCAGCTCGCTGGTGCTGATGTTCCAGGCCGGGCAAGCCGCCGGCCTGACCAGCGGGCAGATTTCCTCGTGGATCTGGGCGATTTCGATCGGCATGGCGGTGTGCTCGATCGGCCTGTCGCTGCGCTATCGCACACCAATCACCATCGCCTGGTCGACGCCCGGCGCTGCGTTGCTGATCACCAGCCTTGGCGGCGTCAGTTACGGCGAAGCCATCGGCGCCTACATCACCTGCGCGGTGCTGGTGACCATTTGCGGCCTGACCGGCAGCTTCGAACGGCTGGTGAAAAAGATCCCGGCATCACTGGCGGCAGCGCTGCTGGCAGGGATTCTGTTCAAGATCGGCAGCGAGATTTTCGTCGCCGCGCAGCATCGCACCGGGCTGGTACTGGGGATGTTCTTCACTTATCTGGTGATCAAACGCCTGTCGCCTCGTTACGCAGTGCTCGCCGCATTGTTGATCGGCACTGCACTGTCGGGCTTCATGGGTTTGCTGGACTTCAGCGGTTTTCATCTGGAACTGGCGACCCCGGTGTGGACCACGCCGCACTTCTCGCTGGCCGCGACCATCAGCATCGGCATTCCGCTGTTCGTGGTGGCGATGACCTCGCAGAACATGCCCGGCATCGCCGTGTTGCGCGCCGACGGCTACAACGTTCCGGCTTCGCCGCTGATCACCACCACCGGTATCGCCTCGTTGTTGCTGGCGCCGTTCGGTTCTCACGGGATCAACCTCGCAGCCATCAGCGCGGCGATCTGCACCGGGCCGCACGCACACGAAGATCGCAACAAGCGCTACACAGCGGCGGTCTGGTGCGGGATTTTCTACGGGATTGCCGGGGTATTCGGCGCAACGCTGGCGGCGCTGTTTGCCGCGCTGCCGAAAGAACTGGTGCTGTCGATTGCCGCGCTGGCGCTGTTCGGTTCGATCATCAATGGCTTGAGCATCGCCATGACCGAAGTGAAGGAACGTGAAGCGGCGTTGATAACCTTTATGGTCACGGCGTCGGGGCTGACACTGTTTTCCATCGGTTCGGCGTTCTGGGGGATTGTCGCGGGGGTGTTGACGCTGCTGATTCTGAACTGGCGCAAGGCCTGAAAAGCAAAAAAAAACGGCGACCCTCAGGTCGCCGTTTTTTTCAGTATCACTTAGCCGCGTTGATCGGCTTTTCCGGATACCAAACGTCCAGCAGCGGGCTGACGGTCATTTCAGTCAGTTCGCTACGGGTTTTCAGCCAGGCTTCAACGGCAGCACGCTGCTCTTCGTTGACCGAGCCACGTTTCTGCAGGCAAACCAGACCGTAGTCGTCGCCGCCAACATAGCCCAGACCATTGGCTTCCATGGCTTCTTTGATGAATGCTTCGAGGAAAGCGTCAATGGCTTCTTCGGACAATTCTTCTTTGAAGTCCAGGTTCAGTTCGAAACCCAGCTCTTGGAATTCATCAACGCACAGTTTTTTGCGCAGACGCTGGGAACGGTTAGTCGCCATTTGGAACAATCCTCTTAAGTAATAACGGCCGGCACTTTACCAGTTTAAGTCGTCGATTGCCCGCCTCTATGGCCGGCATGGCCGACCGCCTGTAAAAAAAATAACGAATTGGCCACCCCGGGCACGGCACAAGCGGTTACACCTTGGGGCATAATGCCGACACTTTCATGACCACTGAGGGCTTTTTCATCCATGCCCTCGTTATTTTCCCCTCGACTGCAGGGTTCTATTTCACATGATCAAATCGTTGCGTCCTTTGTTGCTGGCCGGCCTTCTTCTTCCTTTGGCCCTGCCTGTCTCTGCTGCCACCATCAATACTTCCCTGACACCTAACGTCGAAAAAGCCCTCAAGGCCAGCAAACTGCAACCCAGCGCCCTGTCGCTGGTGATGGTGCCGCTCGACGGCCCGGGCACGGCCACCGTGTTCAACGCCGACGTTTCGGTCAACCCGGCCTCGACCATGAAACTGGTCACCACCTACGCGGCGCTGGAAATGCTCGGCCCCAACCATCAGTGGAAAACCGAGTTCTACACCGATGGCGACCTGAGCGGCGGTATCCTCAACGGCAACCTCTACCTCAAGGGTGGCGGCGATCCGAAGCTGAACATGGAAAAACTCTGGCTGCTGATGCGCGACCTGCGCGCCAACGGCGTTACTCAAGTCACTGGCGACTTGATTCTCGACCGCAGCTTCTTTATTCAGCCGCAACTGCCCGAATTCAACGATGACGGCAATGACGAGAACAAGCCGTTCCTGGTCAAGCCGGATTCGCTGCTGGTCAACCTCAAGGCCCTGCGCTTCGTGGCGCGCAATGACGGTGGCCGGGTACTGATCTCCGTCGAGCCGCCGATTGCCAGCATCCACATCGAGAACACCGTCAAAGCCATCAACTCCAAGCAGTGCACCGGTGGCGTACGCTACAACCCGGTGCCGCAAGCCGATGGCAGCGTGACCGTGACCGTCGCCGGCCAATTGGGCGATGGCTGCAGCTCGCAGACTTACCTGTCGCTGCTTGATCACGCGACCTACACCGCTGGCGCCGTGCGCGCGATCTGGAAAGAACTGGGCGGCAGCATTCAGGGCAAGGATCGTCTGGCGGCAACGCCGAGCAGTGCCAAACTGCTGGCCCGCGCCTATTCGCCGGATCTGGCGGAAATCATCCGCGACATCAACAAATACAGTAACAACACCATGGCCCAGCAGTTGTTCCTGAGCCTCGGTCAGAAATTCCGCAACGAGGCCGATGGCGACGACGCCAAAGCCGCGCAACGCGTAGTGCGTCAGTGGATGGCCAAGAAAGGCATCACTTCGCCGCATCTGGTGATGGAGAACGGTTCGGGTCTGTCGCGTGCCGAGCGCGTCAGTGCACGGGAAATGGCCAACATGCTGCAAGCCGCCTGGCACAGCCCGTACGCCGCCGAGTACATCAGCTCGCTGCCGATTGCCGGCACCGACGGCACCATGCGCAAACGCCTGAAAACCACAGCGATGCGCGGTGAAGCGCACGTCAAGACCGGTACTTTGAACACCGTGCGGGCGATTGCCGGGTTCAGCCGCGACGTCAATGGCAACACCTGGGCCGTTGTGGCGATCCTCAACGACAAGGCCCCGTTTGGCGCATCGTCGGTGCTCGATCAGGTGCTGCTGGATCTGTATCGCCAGCCGAAACTGCCGCAGACCGCCTCAGTCCTCTAAACCCCAGGTTCCCTGTAGGAGTGAGCCTGCTCGCGATAGCGTCAGTCCAGCCACCATCGTTGGTAACAGACAGACCGCCATCGCGAGCAGGCTCACTCCTACAAGGGTTTAGCGTCAGACTCGGTTAACTCAGTTGCCGTTCTACCCGGTCGCGTCCGCCCTGTTTCGCCGCGTACACCCCGGAATCCGCCCGCAGCAACAACGCATCGGCGCCCTCGCCCGCGCGCCAACTGGCAATGCCGAAACTCGCAGTCACCACGCCCACCACATCCACCGGCGCGCCGCGCAAGCCTTGCCATAGTTCGAGGGCCAGGTGATAGGCGTGTTCGCCGTCGATGTCCGGGCACAGCACCATGAACTCCTCACCGCCCAATCGGCAGAACACATCGGTACGCCGCAGGCGATGGCCGATGCGCTCGCACACCGCTTGCAACACCCGGTCGCCGACGGCATGGCCGTACTGGTCGTTGATTCGCTTGAAGTGGTCGATGTCGAGCATGATCACCGACAGTTCTCCCCCGCCACGCTCGACCCGGGCCATTTCGGTGGTCAGGCGTTCCTGGAAATAACGACGGTTGTGAATCCCGGTCAACGAGTCGGTCACCGACAGCGCACGCAGCTCTTCTTCCACGCGCTTGAGGTCGGAGATGTCGGAAATATAGCCGTGCCACAAAACGCCGCCGCCCGGCAATTCCTCCGGGGTAGCCTCGCCGCGCACCCAACGCAGACCGCGCTCGGGTAACTGCACGCGATACTCCTCGCGCCAAGGGCTGAGACTGTCCGCCGAGGCGCGAATCGAGCTGCGCACGCGAGTGGTGTCCTGCGGATGAATGCGGGTGAAGATCGCTTCGGCGTTGAGCAGCAGCACGTCCGGCTCCAGCTCGTAGATCTCGCGGATGCCGTCGCTGGCGTAGATCACACTGAAACGCCCGTCGAATTCCATCTTGAATTGGTAGATGCCACCGGGAACGTGAGCGCTGAGTTTCTTCAGCAGCACGTCTCGCGCCGCCAGCGCTTCGTGCACGCGTTTGCGCTCGGTGATGTCGATACAGATCGCCAGATGCCCGACCCACAAACCCTGCTCATCGAGTACGGGCGTGGCGAGCATGTTCACCGGCAGATGACTGCCATCGCTGCGCACCAGCGTCCATTCCCGAGCCTCGTGCCCGCCGACTTCACCGCCCTCGACCAGCATCGCGTGGCAGGTCGGAATCACCTTGCCGTAGCGCGCACTCAACTCCGCCGCACGCGCCGCCAGCTCGCGGGGCAAGTGCAGGTTTTCCAGGGTCATGTGGTCGATTACGTCGATCCCGCGATAACCGAGCATCTGTTCGGCACCGGGGTTGAAGGTGCTGATGACTCCACGCAAATCAGTGGCGATGATTGCCACCTGCGTCGCCGCGTTGAGCACGCCGCGCAACTGGCCGTGGGCACCACGCAACTCTTGTTCGCGGGCATGCAACTCCTCGGTGCGCACCTCGACCAGCCGCAACGCACGCTGGCGCTGACTGACCAGCACGTACAACAAGGCGCTGAGCAACAGACTGAGCAAACCACCGAGAACCACCACGCTGCCGACCGACGAATGATTGGACTGCATGAACGCATCGCTGGGCAGGATATCAACCTGATAATCATGATCGGCCATGCGCACCAGCCGCGTTGCCGACAGATCGCTCCGGGCCGGCTCGTTGTTGGATTCGAACAGCGCCTCATGTTGATCGTCAGTCGACAAATCGAGGATGCGCACCGAAAGGTAATCATGGAAGGAGTCCGGCAGACCATCCGCCAGCAACTGGCGCATGCTGATCACCGCCATCACATAACCGAACGGCTTCGATTGGTCAGGCCGGCTGACCGGAGCCATCAGCAGCACACCTCTGGCGTAGGCCTGCTCGATATTCACCAGTTGCATCGGCTGCGACACCGCCAGTCCATCAAGTTTTTCCGCACGTTGCAGCGTTGCACGGCGCAATGGCTGGGCGAGCAAGTCATAACCCAATGGCGAACCAAGACGGCTTTGCGTCTGGCTGTACAGCACTACCACGTATTCATCGCGGGGGGCGGCCAGTTGCAATTCGCCCTGGGCATTCAGTTCGCGGATGCTGAAGTCGCTCAGCCCCTCAGCGCGCACTTGCTGCTCAAAAGCCGCGCGCTCGGCACCACTCACTCGCTGGGCGAACGAATAGGCTTGGGTACGCAGTAATAAGGGATGGGTGTAGCCGTCGAACTCGGCGCGGGATACCGATTCGGAGTTGGCAAAGAAACGGCGCAGGCCATCGAGGCGCTGTTCCTGATCCTGAAAACGCTCTTCGATTCGACTGTAGCGTTCGTTGGCCAGCAACTGAAAGCGCTGATGCAATTGTTGCTGAAACTGATTGAGGGTGCCCCAGGCCAGCAGCCCCGTGAGAATCCCGCCGGCGAGCAATACCAGGAGCGCGACCAGCCAGGCCGAGACATCTTCACTGATAAAACCCAAAATCTTCGGGCGCACGGGGTGCAAGGACATAAGGGCAACTCAACTACGCGACTGTTCCGGGGATAGCCCCTCTGGCCATGAGTTGAGTTATAGCTATTAGCCATTAATTTGGCTAGCTCTGATCGGATCCAAGAGCCTTTAAAAATCAAGGCTCTGTGGACTCGATCAGCCCAAGTGTCAACGAGCCGTGATTTTCCAGGCGCGGTGGATCTTGCCGTTGCGGGCGAAATCCGGATCGATGGTCTGCGCGCTGATTTCCTCGACCGCGTAACGCTCGCCGAGGTTCTCTTCCAGCTGGAACTTGCGGAAGTTGTTGGAGAAGTACAACACCCCGCCGGGAGCCAGACGGGCCATGGCCAGGTCGATCAACTGCACCTGGTCACGCTGCACGTCGAACACGCCTTCCATGCGCTTGGAGTTGGAGAAGGTCGGCGGATCGATAAAGATCAGGTCGTACTCTTCACGGCAGCTTTCCAGCCACACCATCACGTCGCCCTGCTCCAGACGGTTCTTGTCCGAAAAGCCGTTCAGCGACAGGTTACGACGCGCCCAGTCGAGGTAGGTTTTCGACAGGTCGACGCTGGTGGTGCTGCGTGCGCCACCCTTGGCCGCATGTACGCTGGCGGTCGCGGTGTAGCAATACAGATTGAGGAAGCGCTTGCCGGCCGCCTCTTTCTGAATGCGCATGCGCATCGGCCGGTGATCGAGGAACAGCCCGGTGTCGAGGTAGTCGGTGAGGTTCACCAACAGCTTGACGCCGCCTTCGTTGACCTCATTGAACTTGCCCTGCGCGCTCTGACGCTCGTACTGCTTGGTGCCGCTCTGACGCTCGCGGCGCTTGACCACCACGCGGCTCTTGTCGACGTTCAACGCCTGCGGAATCGCAGCCAGGGCGTCGAACATCCGGGCCGAGGCTTTTTCCGGGTCGATCGACTTCGGCGCGACGTATTCCTGGACGTGCACCCAATCGTGGTACAGGTCGATGGCCATTGCGTATTCCGGCATGTCGGCATCGTAGACACGGTAGCAATCAATACCTTCGCGCTTGACCCACTTGCCCATCGCCTTGAGGTTTTTCTGCAGGCGGTTGGCAAACATCTGCCCACCTTCGCTCAGGCGCGGCTGCTCGATCACGGGTGCCGGGGCCGGCACTGGCTTGATCGGGTTACCGTTCTTGTTGAACTTGCGTTCTTGCGGCTCATCCGGGGTCTGATCGTAGGCAGCTTGCTCACGTTCGGCCTGACGTTGCTCCGGGGTGCGACGCTCGCCAGTGACGAACTGATCCGGCACCACTTTGATCAACAGCAGCTTGCACGGCAACGCGCCGTTCCAGAACGAATACTGTTTGTGACTGCGGATACCCATGCGCTTGCCCAGATCCGGGGCGCCGGTGAAGACCGCCGCTTCCCAGTTCAGGCACGCCTGACGCAGGCGCTCGCCGAGGTTCTGGTAGAGATAAAGCAGGCTGGCTTCATCGCCCAGACGCTCGCCGTATGGAGGGTTGCAGATCACCAGACCTTTCTGGTTCTGGTCCGGACGCGGCTCGAACGTCGCGACTTCGCCCTGATAGATCTTGATCCACTCGCTCAGGCCAGCGCGCTCGACGTTGTTGCGGCCCGGTTGAATCAGGCGCGGGTCGGCTTCGTAACCACGAATCCACAGTGGCGGCTTGGCCAGACCGGCAGCGGCACGCTCGACGGCTTCTTCGTGGAGTTTTTTCCACAAGGCCGGAACGTGGCCCAGCCACGCGGTGAAGCCCCACTGTTCACGACGCAGGTTCGGCGCCATATCGGCGGCGATCATTGCTGCTTCGACGAGGAACGTACCCACACCGCACATCGGGTCAGCCAGCGCGCCGCCTTCGGCAGCAATGCGCGGCCAGCCGGAACGGATCAGGATGGCTGCCGCGAGGTTTTCCTTCAACGGCGCAGCGCCCTGCTGCAAGCGGTAACCGCGCTGGTGCAGGCTGTGGCCGGAGAGGTCGAGGGACAGAATCGCTTCGCCGCGATCCAGACGCAGGTGAATGCGCAGGTCCGGATTGAGCTTGTCGATGGACGGACGGTCGCCCTGCGGGGTGCGCAGTTTGTCGACGATGGCGTCCTTGACCTTCAAGGCGCCGAAGTGCGTGTTGTCGATGCCCGAACCGTGGCCGCTGAATTCGACGGCCAGGGTGCCGTCATTGAGCATGTGGTCTTGCCACTCGATGTCGAGAACGCCGTGGTACAGGTCTTCGGCATCTTTCATCGGGAAGCGCTTGAGCACCAGCAACACCCGGTTGGCCAGTCGCGACCACAGGCACAGGCGATAAGCGGTTTCCATGGTCGCCATGCCACGCACGGCGGAGGTGTGCTCGCGGGCCTCTTCAAGGCCAAGCCCGACGGCTTCCTCGATGAGCAGGCCTTCAAGGCCTTTAGGGCAAGTGAGGAAGATTTCAAAACTGTCGGACATGGTATTTCCAAAGCCTTTGGCTAGTGAATCGGCAACGCATTGCCGATCCGGTTTTCAATCAGGCGCTTTTCTAAAAGAACGCCCGCGTGGCACGAAGGTGTGCCGTTCCATCCCCGCTGCTCGGGTTAAAAGAGCTTAGATGCCGGGACAGATAAAAAAGTTGGTGAAACAAAAAGTCTTAAAGCGACCCTTCGTCGAATAGTACCCCAGCGTAAACGTGGGTCATTCTCACTAAAGGATTAAGCCCCTCATACACTGGGGGGCCGATCATACCGGGGTTTGCTCAAAAAACATTCAAGAAACTCACGGTTACTTATGGCCATAGCACTATTTTCGTTACGTCCTTATGACAAAACGATCATTCCATCGCTGTGACTCATTGGTTAGAACTGATCACAGGTTGACGTCCCAACGGCGTCAACACCTTGGCTCGCCACGCCGGCAGCGAGCCCCCCAACGGCAGAAGTTTTTCTGCCAGACCTCGGTTGAGGTCAACGCGTCAAATACAGTCAACAAGTGAGGGAAACACCCTATGAGAAGACTTAAGCGTGATCCGTTGGAAAGAGCATTTTTGCGCGGATATCAATATGGCGTTGGTGGCAAATCCCGTGAGCTTTGCCCATTTACTCTACCGACGGTACGTCAAGCCTGGATTAACGGCTGGCGAGAAGGACGCGGCGACAACTGGGACGGTATGACCGGCACTGCGGGAATCCACAGACTCAACGAACTTCACGCCGTCGGCTGACACAGGGCATTTATTCCGACACGACAATCTGAATTGTAACGACTTACCACGCACGTCCTTCCCGGACGGCGGGCTTCGGCCCAGGGGCTCCTTCGAGGAGCCCTTTTTAATGCCTGATTCAAAAAGCGAGATCACATAAATCCCTGTGGCGAGGGGGTTCATCCCCGCTGGGCTGCGAAGCGGCCCCAAAACAAGCAAACTAAATTTGGCAGGCAAATCGAGAGTTAGAACTTACGACTGCTGCGCAGCCGAACGGGGATAAATCCCCTCGCCACACACCCCCCCCCAGTCCCTCAGTCCCAGACCTTCAGCGCAATGCGGCGATGGCATCTACCGATTCACGAATCAGCGCCGGGCCCTTATAGATGAAGCCCGAGTAGATCTGCACCAGGCTCGCGCCGGCAGTAATCTTCTCCGCCGCGTGCTTGCCTTCAGTAATCCCGCCCGCCGCGATAATCGGCAAACGACCACCCAGTTCCGCCGCCAACACTTTCACCGTGTGCGTGCTCTTGTCACGAACCGGCGCGCCGGACAGACCGCCCGCCTCGTCACCGTGTTCCATGCCTTCAACGCCAACACGGCTGAGGGTGGTGTTGGTGGCGATCACCGCGTCCATCCCGGTATCGATCAGAGCTTGCGCGACTTGCGCGGTTTCTTCATCGGTCATGTCTGGAGCGATCTTGATCGCCAGTGGCACATGTTTGCCATGACGCAATGCCAGTTCGGCACGGCGTGTCGCCAGATCAGCCAGCAGTTGCTTCAGTGAGTCACCGAATTGCAGGCTGCGCAGGCCCGGGGTGTTCGGCGAACTGACGTTGACCGTGATGTAACTGGCGTGTGCGTACACCTTGTCCAGGCAGATCAGGTAGTCATCCACCGCACGCTCGACCGGGGTATCGAAGTTCTTGCCGATATTGATGCCCAGCACGCCTTTGTACTTGGCAGCCGCAACGCGGGCCAGCAGGTGATCGACGCCAAGGTTGTTGAAGCCCATGCGATTGATGATCGCCTCGGCTTCCGGCAGACGGAAAATCCGTGGTTTCGGATTTCCGGGCTGCGGGCGCGGGGTGATGGTGCCGATTTCGACAAAACCGAAACCCAGCTGCGCAAAACCGTCGATGGCCGCGCCGTTCTTGTCCAGACCTGCCGCCAGACCTACAGGATTGGGGAAGTCCAGGCCCATGACCGTCACCGGCACTTTTGCCGGCGCCTTGCACAGCAAGCCATTGAGGCCCAAACGTCCGCCCGCGCCGATCAGATCCAGCGACAGATCGTGGGAGGTTTCCGGGGAAAGTTTGAACAACAGCTGACGGGCCAGGGTGTACATGGGCGGCTATGACTCGATGCGACGAAAGAGGCGGCGATTATAGCCGGGCATCGACCTGCGGCGCGAGACACGCAGGCAAATCAGCGGCAACTGGCATATGCCTTGCACCTTCCCGGTTATCAGCCTGCAAGCCAACGACGGCGTGCAGGCCCGGACAATGGCGTCGTCCCCCGGTTTTGCCTCGCGCAACGCCTGGGACGACGTTTTTTTTGAAGGTGGCTTTTATGCATGAACCCTCCATCGGGCCGCTGGCCTGGGTCAATGGCAGCGATGCCCCGGAAAAAACCGAGATCAATCTTGGCTTCATGGCCCTGAGCGATTGCGCCTCGGTGGTAGTTGCCGCCACTCAGGGCTTCGCCCAGCCTTACGGGCTGACCCTGAATCTGAAACGGCAGAGTTCCTGGGCCAACCTGCGGGACAATCTGGTCAGCGGCGAACTCGACGCCGCCCACAGTCTGTACGGTCTGATCTATGCGGTGCATCTGGGCATCGGCGGCGTCGCACCGACCGACATGGCGGTGCTGATGGGGCTGAACCAGAACGGCCAGAGCCTCAATCTGTCCCATGGCTTGCAGAGTCTCGGCGTGACCAGTCCTGAAGCGCTGGATCGCCATGTGCACCAAAGCCGCGCAAAACTCACCTTCGCCCAGACCTTCCCCACCGGCACCCACGCCATGTGGCTTTATTACTGGCTGGCGAGCCAGGGCATTCATCCGTTGCAGGATGTCGACAGCGTGGTGGTGCCGCCGCCACAAATGGTCGCGCACTTGCAGGCCGGGCGCATTGACGGTTTCTGCGTCGGCGAACCGTGGGCTGCCAGCGCTGTTGAACAAGACCTCGGTTTCACCATGGCGACCACCCAGACCATCTGGCCCGATCACCCGGAAAAGGTCCTCGGTTGCACCCGCACCTTCGTCGAGCAGTATCCGAACACTGCCCGGGCGCTGGTGATGGCGATTTTGCAGGCCAGCCGTTTTATCGAAGAAAGTCCGGAAAACCGCCGCAGCACTGCGCAACTGTTAAGTGCCCCGGACTATCTCGATGCACCGCTGGCACACATCGAACCACGCTTTCTCGGTGATTACGCCGACGGCCTCGGCAACCGCTGGCAGGACCCGCATGCCCTGCGTTTTCATGGTGGCGGCGAGGTCAATCTGCCGTATCTGTCGGACGGCATGTGGTTCATGACCCAGTTCCGCCGCTGGGGTTTGCTGCGCGACGACCCGGATTATCTCGCCGTTGCGCGTCAGGTCCAGCAACTGCCGCTCTATCGCGAAGCTGCCACTGCCGTGGGTGTGGCAGCGTGGGGTCAGGAAATGCGCAGCAACCAGTTGATCGACGGCAAGGTCTGGGACGGCAGCGATCCGGCTGGTTATGCCCGCAGTTTCAAGCTGCACGCCTTGAGCGACAGCGCCCCCCTTCTCGCCCGCCGCTGACAGGAGACCGCGAACATGTTGCGAATTCTGCTGATCAACGACACGGCGAAAAAAGTCGGTCGCCTGAAGGCCGCGCTGATCGAGGCCGGTTTCGAAGTGATTGACGAGTCCGGCCTGATCATTGACTTGCCCGCACGCGTCGAAACGGTGCGCCCGGACGTGATTCTGATCGATACCGAGTCACCGGGCCGCGATGTGATGGAACAAGTGGTGCTGGTCAGCCGCGATCAGCCACGACCGATCGTGATGTTCACCGACGAGCATGATCCGGGGGTGATGCGTCAGGCGATCAAGTCCGGGGTCA
The DNA here is from genome assembly GCF_044744235.1 of Pseudomonas sp. NPDC087346. Taxonomy (NCBI): domain Bacteria; kingdom Pseudomonadati; phylum Pseudomonadota; class Gammaproteobacteria; order Pseudomonadales; family Pseudomonadaceae; genus Pseudomonas; species Pseudomonas sp. NPDC087346. Next base: position 40,778 of record NZ_JBIUXX010000027.1, on the reverse strand, counting down.
GCGCCTACATCGTCGAGGGCATTCACGCACAGCGTTTGCAGCCGATTCTCGATGTGGCCATGGCGCGCTTCGAGAGCGATCAGGCGCTGCGTGCGCAACTGCATGCCCGCGACCAGCAACTGGCCGAGCGCAAGCGCATCGAACTGGCTAAGGGTTTGTTGATGAAAATGAAAGACTGCAACGAAGAACAGGCCTACACCCTGATGCGCCGCCAGGCCATGAGCCGCCAGCAGAAGCTGATTCAGGTGGCGGAGCAGATCATTGCCATGAGCGAATTGCTTGGCTGATATTCTGCGGAGCTTATGCCGGCCCCATCGCTGGCAGGCCAGCTCCCACAGGATTTGTGAACACCACAGAACCTGTGGGAGCTGGCCTGCCAGCGATGGGCCGCACCTCGGTCTCGAACTGTTGGCACAAATCTCCCACAGGATTTGTGAACACCACAGAACC
>NZ_JBIUXX010000027.1:20751-40230 GCF_044744235.1 Pseudomonas sp. NPDC087346 | reverse complement strand
AATCTCTCACAGGATTTGTGAACACCAGAGAACCTGTGGGAGCTGGCCTGCCAGCGATGGGCCGCACCTCGGTCTCGAACTGTTGGCACAAATCTCGCTAAGCATTCAGCACAGGTAACCAACGGCGGTTGCCCCACCTACGACAAAGACGTCGCTCACTCCTTTCGCCTCAACCGGCGCATCGGGTAGCGGCGTTTTTTCGTTTTGGCCCCAAAGCCCGGGGCCGGTGGTGCGGCCGTGGCGGCGCCCCACTTGCTGGCACATGACTCCCTTTCGAGACTCTTCACAGCTGAGGTGCGCGATGAATTCAAGCTTTTGGAAATCCGGCCATACCCCGACCCTGTTCGCAGCCTTCCTCTATTTCGACCTGAGTTTCATGGTCTGGTATCTGCTCGGCCCGCTCGCGGTGCAGATCGCTGCCGACCTGCACCTGACCACCCAGCAACGCGGCCTCGTCGTCGCCACACCGATTCTCGCGGGTGCGGTGTTGCGGTTTGCCATGGGCATGCTCGCTGATCGCCTGTCACCAAAAACCGCCGGGCTGATCGGGCAGGTGATCGTTATTTGCGCGCTGTTCGGCGCCTGGAAACTCGGTATCCACAGCTACGAACAGGCGCTGCTGCTGGGTCTGTTCCTCGGCATGGCCGGCGCTTCATTCGCCGTTGCTTTACCGCTGGCGTCGCAGTGGTATCCGCCGCAGCATCAGGGCAAAGCCATGGGCATCGCCGGAGCGGGTAACTCCGGCACCGTGTTTGCCGCGTTGATCGCCCCGGTACTGGCCGCATCGTTCGGCTGGAGCAATGTGTTCGGTTTCGCGCTGATTCCTTTGATTCTGACGCTAGTCGTGTTTGCCTGGCTGGCGAAAAACGCGCCGCAACGGCCGAAAGCCAAATCCGTCGCCGACTATTTCAAGGCCCTCGGCGACCGCGACAGTTGGTGGTTCATGTTCTTTTACAGCGTGACTTTCGGCGGCTTCATCGGCCTGGCCAGCGCCCTGCCCGGCTACTTCAACGATCAATACGGGTTGAGCCCGGTGACCGCCGGTTACTACACCGCTGCCTGCGTGTTTGGTGGCAGTCTGATGCGGCCGCTGGGCGGCGCGTTGGCCGATCGTTTCGGTGGTATCCGCACACTGTTGACGATGTACACCGTGGCGGCCATTTGCATCGCGGCGGTGGGTTTCAACCTGCCAAGTTCCTACGCGGCGTTGGCACTTTTCGTCTGCACCATGCTCGGGCTCGGCGCGGGCAACGGCGCGGTGTTCCAATTGGTGCCGCAACGGTTCCGTCTGGAAATCGGCGTGATGACCGGGTTGATCGGCATGGCCGGCGGTATCGGCGGATTCGCCTTGGCGGCGGGCATGGGCGCGATCAAGCAAAGCACCGGCAGCTATCAACTGGCGCTGTGGTTGTTCGCCAGCCTTGGCGTGCTGGCGTGGTTCGGCCTGCACGGGGTCAAGCGTCGCTGGAGAACCACTTGGGGTTCGGCGGCTGTGACCGCGGCGCGGGTCTGAAACATCGATGGCCCTGCAACTGAGCTTCGCCGACGCCACTGCCTGCGGGCCTCGCGCCGAAAATCAGGACGCTTTACGTCTGGTGACGCCGGCGGCGGACGTGGCGGCGAGCAAAGGTTTCCTGTTCGCCATCGCCGACGGCGTCAGCCAATGCGCCGATGGCGGTCTCGCGGCGCGTTCGACCTTGCAGGCACTCGCTCAGGATTACTACGCCACCCCGCAAACCTGGAGCGTGGCGCAGGCGCTGGAGCGTTTGCTGCTGGCACAAAACCGTTGGTTGCAAGCCAATGGCGGTGGGCAACCGTTGCTCACCACTGTCAGCGCTTTAGTCATGCGCGGTCGGCGCTTTACCCTCGCGCATGTAGGAGATTGCCGGGTTTACCGCTGGCATGCCGACAGCCTGCAACGCATCACCGAGGATCACGTCTGGGATCAACCGGGCATGCAGCATGTGCTCAAGCGCGCCTTGGGCCTGGATCAGCATCTGGTGCTGGATTTCCTCGACGGTGAATTGCGCGATAACGAGTGTTTCGTGCTGCTCAGCGATGGCATCTGGGCGACGCTGGGCGATAGCGCGATTGCGGCGATCCTGCGCGATCAAACGGATCTGGCCAGCGCTGCGCAGACGCTGGTGGCAGCCGCGCACATGGCTGGCAGTCAGGACAACGCCAGCGCTTTATTGGTGCGCGTCGATGCTGTCGGTGAAGCGAACATCGGCGAGGCCTTGATCCAGTTACAGCAATGGCCGCTGCCACCAGCACTGAAACCGGGACAGGTTTTCGAAGGCTGGCAGGTGCAGGGAATTGTCGCGCAGAGCCAACAATCACTGCTCTACCGGGTACTCGACGGACAAGGCCAACCCTGGCTGTTGAAAACCCTGCCCACGCGTTTGATCGACGATTCCCGGGCCGGGCAAGCGCTACTGGCCGAGGAGTGGTTTCTCAAACGGGTGGCTGGGCGGCACTTCCCTGAAATCCACAGCCTCAATCAGCGTCAGCATTTGTACTACCTGATGCGCGAATACTCGGGCTCGACATTGGCCCGGCTCTACCAACAAAACGGCCAGTTGCCGCTGGCGCAATGGCAGTCGTTGGCCGAACGGCTGTTGCGCGCTGTGGGCTTGCTGCATCGACGGCAGATCCTCCATCGCGACATCAAACCGGAGAACCTGTTGCTGGGTGACGACGGTGAATTACGCCTGCTGGATTTTGGCCTGGCTTACTGTCCGGGCCTGTCCGAGGACTTGCCATCAACCTTGCCGGGCACCCCGAGTTACATTGCGCCGGAAGCCTTTCGTGGCGATAAACCCAGCGCTCGGCAGGATTTGTATGCAGTGGGCGTCACCTTGTATTTCCTGCTGACCGGGCATTATCCGTACGGTGAAATCGAGGCATTCCAGCGCCCGCGTTTCGGGGTACCAGTGAGTGCCAGCCGTTACCGCCCGGATCTGCCGGAATGGTTGGCGCACTGCCTGGAACGTGGGGTGGCGGCCGAGCCGGAGCAGCGCTTTGAAACGGCGGAAGAGTGGTTGCTGGTTCTGGAACAGGGTGAGCGAAACAGCTTGAGTGTCAGGCCCCGACCGTTGCTGGAGCGCGAGCCGCTGAAGGTTTGGCGGACGTTGGCGCTGGTTTCTCTGGTGATGAATCTGGTGCTGCTGTTTCTGGTGTTTCATGGCTGAATTTTGGTTGCCCCCAAAAGATCGCAGCGTGCCGCAGCTCTTACAGGGGATTGCATTCCAACTGTAGGCGCTGCGGCACGCTGCGATCTTTTGATTCTCTGCATCAAAACCGGGCGCCATGCATTTCCCCGGTGCACAAATCTCAGTACTGACTCGATTGAAACCCAACAAATCCGGGGCTTTTCCCACTTGGCACAACCACTGCATTAATCCCATCACCACACATAAAGCCCAACCTTCAACGACGAAGGCTGCGCTTCCCGAGAGAACGGGACAAGGACAAAGGCGTCCTCGCTAGGCAACTAGCGGGACGCCTTTTTTTGTTGCGCAAAATTTGTCGAGCCAGGCCTGACTGCCCACAAGAGGCAAGCCGCAGCTCCCGGAGAACCTGATGAAAAAGCTCAAACTGGTGATGATCGGCAATGGCATGGCCGGGGTTCGCACCCTCGAAGAGCTGCTCAAACTGAGCAACGAGCTGTACGACATCACCGTTTTCGGCGCCGAACCGCATACCAACTACAACCGCATCCTGCTGTCGCCGGTATTGGCCGGTGAGCAGACATTCGAAGAAATCGTGCTCAACGATCTCGACTGGTACCTGGAAAACCACATCAAACTGCTGCTCAATCGCAAAGTGGTGGAGATCGACCGGATCAGGCGCCGGGTGATTGCTGAGGACGGCACCGAGGCCGAATACGACCGCTTGCTGATCGCCACCGGCTCCACGCCATTCATTCTGCCGATTCCCGGCAATACCCTGCAGGGCGTGATCGGTTACCGCGACATTGCCGACACCCAGGCAATGATCGACACCGCCAAAATCCACAAGCACGCAGTGGTCATCGGCGGAGGCCTGCTCGGCCTCGAAGCCGCCAACGGCCTGATGCTGCGCGGCATGCACGTAACCGTTGTGCACATCGGCGAATGGTTGCTGGAGCGGCAACTGGACAAGACCAGTGGCCAGCTCCTGCAAAGCGCCCTCGAATCCCGTGGCCTGCACTTTCGCTTGTGCGAACAGACCCAAGCCCTGCACGACGCAGGCAATGGCCGGGTCGGCTCGGTGCAGTTCAAGAACGGCGACATCATCCCTGCCGATCTGGTGGTGATGGCCGCCGGCATCCGCCCCAACACCGAACTCGCGGAAAAGGCCGGCATCCCGTGCAGTCGCGGGATTCTGGTCAATGACACGATGCAAACCTACGATCCGCGCATCTACGCCATCGGCGAATGCGCCAGCCATCGCGGGATCGCCTACGGTCTGGTCGCGCCGCTGTTCGAACAGGCCAAGGTCTGCGCCAACCACCTCGCGCAACTCGGTTTCGCCACCTACAAGGGCTCGGTGACCTCGACCAAATTGAAAGTCACCGGCATCGACCTGTTTTCTGCCGGCGACTTCATGGGCGGCGAAGGCACCGAGACCATCACCCTCTCCGATCCGATTGGCGGGGTGTACAAAAAACTGGTGATCAAGGATGACGTGCTGGTCGGGGCCTGTCTGTACGGCGATACGGCAGATGGCGGTTGGTATTTCCGACAAATTCGTGAGAATCACGCCATCGGCGAGATCCGCGATCACCTGATGTTCGGCGAAAACGCCTTGGGCGACGTAGGACATCAGGGCCAGGACAAAGCCATGAGCATGGCCGACAACGCCGAAGTCTGCGGCTGCAACGGCGTGTGCAAAGGCACCATCGTCAAGGCGATTCAGGAACACGGCCTGTTCAGCGTCGACGACGTGAAGAAACACACCAAGGCTGCCAGCTCCTGCGGCTCCTGCGCGGGTTTGGTCGAGCAGATCCTGATCAACACCGTCGGCGGTGCGGCCGACGTCAAACCGAAAAGCGAAAAAGCCATCTGCGGTTGCAGCGACCTCAACCACGGGCAGATTCGTCAAGCGATCCGCGACCAGCATCTGCTGACCATCGCCGACACCATGAGTTACCTCAACTGGCGCACGCCGAACGGCTGCGCGACCTGCCGCCCGGCGCTCAACTACTACCTGATTTCCACCTGGCCCGGCGAAGCGAAGGATGATCCGCAGTCGCGGCTGATCAACGAACGTGCGCACGCCAACATTCAGAAAGATGGCACCTACTCTGTCGTGCCACGGATGTGGGGCGGTGTGACCAATCCGTCCGAACTGCGGCGAATCGCCGACGTCGCCGACAAATACAACGTGCCGATGGTCAAGGTCACGGGCGGTCAGCGTATCGATCTGCTGGGGATCAAGAAGCAGGATCTGCCGGGAGTCTGGAAGGATCTCGACATGCCATCCGGGCATGCCTACGGCAAATCCATCCGCACCGTGAAGACTTGTGTCGGCAGTGAGTTTTGCCGCTTCGGCACGCAAAATTCGACGCAACTGGGCATCGAGCTTGAGCACGACCTGTTCAACATGTGGTCGCCGCACAAAGTGAAACTGGCGGTCTCCGGTTGCCCACGCAACTGCTCGGAAGCAGGGATCAAAGACGTAGGAATCATCGGCGTCGATTCCGGCTGGGAGATGTACATCGGCGGCAACGGCGGGATCAAGACCGAGGTCGCCGAGTTCTTCGTCAAGCTGAAGACTGCCGACGAGGTGCGCGAATACAACGGCGCCTTTTTGCAGCTGTATCGCGAGGAAGCCTTCTACCTCGAACGCACCGTACACTACCTGCAACGGGTCGGCATGGAACACATCAAGCAAGCCGTGCTGGAAGATCCGCAGCGGCGCAAGGCGCTGAACGAACGCCTGCAATTCTCTCTGTCGTTCGAACAGGACCCGTGGAAAGAGCGTCTGGCACAGCCGCAACTGAAGAAAGAATTCGACGTTATTCCCGTGAAAAATCTGGAGGTGCCAGCATGAACTGGCTCGACATCTGTGCCCTGGAAGAGATCAACGCCCTCGGTTCGCGGATCATTGCCGGACCGAAAGGTGACATTGCGATTTTTCGCACAAGCGACGATGAAGTTTTCGCACTCGATGACCGCTGCCCGCACAAGGGCGGGCCGCTGTCTCAGGGTTTGATTTACGGCAAACGCGTAGCGTGCCCGCTGCACAACTGGCAGATCGACCTGCAATCCGGCGAAGCGCAGGCACCGGACATTGGTTGCGCGCATCACCATTTGGCCCGGGTCGAAAATGGCCGGGTATTCCTGGCGTTGCGGGAAGTCGCCTGATGAACCGCCAGACGACCGCCTCGACCTGCTGTTATTGCGGGGTCGGCTGCGGCGTGTTGATCGAGCATGACGGCGAACAGATCTTCGGCGTCAGCGGCGATCCGGCGCATCCGGCCAACTTCGGCAAACTCTGCAGTAAAGGCTCGACCTTGCACCTGACCGGCGATCCGAGCGCCCGCGCGCTGTATCCGGAACTGCGTCTGGGCAAGGGCCTCGCACGCAGCCGGACTGACTGGGACACCGCGCTGGAACACGCGGCCAATGTGTTCGCCGAAACCATCGCTGAACACGGCCCGGACAGCGTGGCGTTCTATATCTCCGGGCAATTGCTCACCGAGGATTACTACGCCTTCAACAAACTGGCGCGGGCCTTGGTCGGCACCAACAACATCGACAGCAATTCGCGGCTGTGCATGTCCTCGGCAGTGGTCGGCTACAAACGCAGCCTCGGCGCCGATGCGCCGCCTTGCAGCTATGAGGATCTGGAGCTCAGCGATTGCGTGATGATTGTCGGCAGTAACATGGCCTACGCCCACCCGGTACTTTTCCGGCGTCTGGAAGAAGCCAAATCCCGCCGCCCGCAGATGAAAGTCATCGTCATCGATCCACGGCGCACCGACACCTGCGACCTGGCAGATCTGCATCTGGCGATTCTGCCAGGCACCGATGTCGCTTTATTCCATGGGATTTTGCATCTGCTGCTGTGGGAAGACTGGATCGACCGCGAGTTCATCAAGACCCACACCGAAGGCCTCGCCGAGCTGAAAAGTCTGGTGCGCGATTACACCCCGGCGATGGTTTCGCAGCTGTGCGGGATCAGCATCGAGCAGTTGCAGCAATGCGCCGAATGGATCGGCACTTCGCCGAGCTTTCTGTCGCTGTGGTGCATGGGGTTGAACCAGTCCACCGCTGGCAGCGCGAAAAACAGTGCGCTAATCAATCTGCACCTGGCCACCGGGCAAATCGGTCGTCCGGGTGCTGGACCTTTCTCCTTGACCGGTCAGCCGAACGCCATGGGTGGGCGGGAAACCGGCAGCCTGTCCAATCTGCTGCCGGGGCATCGAGAAGCGGCCAACGCCGAGCATCGTGCAGAAGTGGCGGCTTATTGGGGTGTCGATCAACTACCCGAGACCGCCGGGCTCAGCGCCGTCGAACTGTTCGAGCAGATGCGCAGCGGCAAGATCAAGGCGTTATGGATTGCCTGTACCAACCCTGCGCAGTCGATGCCTGATCAACAAGCGGTGCGAGCAGCGCTGGAGGCCTGCCCGTTCGTGGTGTTGCAGGAAGCGTTTCGAACCACCGAAACCGCTGCATTCGCCGACCTGCTACTGCCCGCTGCCAGTTGGGGCGAAAAAGAAGGCTCTGTGACCAACTCGGAACGGCGGATTTCCCACGTTCGCAAAGCTGTTGTCGCACCAGGTGAGGCGCGTCCGGACTGGGCGATCACCGTGGATTTCGCACAACGACTGGAGAAACGTCTGCGCCCGCAGCAGCCAACGTTGTTTGCCTTTGATCATCCGGCGCAACTGTTTGACGAATTCAAACAACTGACCCGTGGCCGCGATCTGGATCTATCCGGGATCAGCCATGCACTGATTGATCAGATCGGCCCACAGCAATGGCCCTTCCCCACCGGCGCCAGCCAAGGTACGCCACGGCTGTATGGCGACGGGATTTTTCCCACGGCCAGCGGTTGCGCGCAGTTCATCGCCGAACCGTATCGCGCCGCCAAGGAGCAACGTGACGCACGCTTTCCACTGACGTTGATTACCGGACGTCTGCGTGATCAATGGCACGGCATGAGCCGCACCGGCACCGCTGCGCAATTGTTCGGCCATGTCAGCGAAGCTGTGTTGAGTCTGCATCCGGACGAACTGCGTCGGCACCGCTTGCAACCGGGTGATCTGGTGAGCCTGAAAAGTCGCCGTGGTGTAGTGATCGTGGCGGTGGCCAGCGATGACAGCGTGCGCCCGGGCCAGGCATTCCTGCCGATGCATTGGGGCGACCGCTTTCTCAAGGGCGGGGTGAACAGTTTGACCCTGCCCGCCTTCGATCCTCTGTCGAAACAACCGGAACTCAAACACAGCGGCGTGCGCCTGGAGCCGGTGAATTTGCCGTGGCAACTGTTCGCACTGATCGAGGGTGATGTTCAACGGCATTTTGAGACGCTACGACCGCTGTGTGAGGCGTTTTCCTACGTAAGTATCAGCCTTGTCGGACGTGAACGTCCGGCATTGCTGATACGCGCCGCCAGCGCCGAAGCACCGAATCCGCAATTGCTGCGGGAAATCGACCAATGCCTGGCGCTGATCGAGGGGCCGGTGCTGGCGTATGACGACCCGCGCCGCGCCATTGGTAAACGGGTGCGCATCGAAAACGGGCGCATCACCGCGATTCGCCTCGCTGGAGAAACACTCGCCCAACACTGGTTGCAGAATCTCTGGCTGGAAGGCCGTGCCGACGAGCAATTACGCCGCTGGCTGCTCGCGCCGATGAGTGCGCCACCTGGCAATGCCTGTGCCGAAATCACCTCCGGCAAAACCCTTTGCAACTGCAAGAACGTCAGCCACAACGCAGTCTGCGCCGGCATTCGCGACGGTCTGGATCTGCAAGGTTTGAAAAACAAATTGGGATGCGGCACTCAATGCGGCTCCTGCGTCCCGGAAATCAAGCGATTGCTGGCGGCCCATCCGCAGCCAATCACCGTCATCTGATGAGGAAAACACCATGAACGCAAAAGTCTGGCTGGTCGGTGCGGGTCCAGGCGACCCGGAACTGCTGACACTCAAAGCCGTGCGCGCACTGCGTGAAGCGGATGTGGTGCTGATTGATGATCTGGTCAATGACGCCGTGCTGGAGCATTGCCCGACTGCGCGAATCATCGCGGTCGGCAAACGCGGCGGTTGCCGCTCGACGCCTCAGGCTTTTATCCACAGATTGATGCTGCGTTACGCCCGTCACGGCAAATGCGTGGTGCGCCTCAAGGGCGGCGATCCGTGCATTTTCGGTCGCGGTGGCGAAGAGGCACAGTGGTTGCGCGAGCGCGGAGTTGAAGTGGAACTGGTCAATGGCATTACTGCCGGGTTGGCCGGGGCGACGCAATGCGCTATCCCGTTGACGCTGCGTGGCGTGGCACGCGGGGTGACGCTGGTCACTGCGCACACGCAAGATGACAGCCAGTTGAATTGGCAGGCACTGGCACAAGGCGGGACGACACTGGTGATTTACATGGGCGTGGCAAAACTCAGCGAGATTCGCGAACAGCTTTTGGCAGGAGGAATGCGGGCGGATACGCCGGTGGCGATGATCGAAAATGCTTCGTTGCCGCAGCAACGTGAGTGTCGGAGTGATCTGACGGCCATGGAGGAAGATGCCCACGACTTTGAACTGAAAAGTCCTGCAATTCTGGTTATCGGCGCGGTGGCGGCCGCTGCAACTCAATCCCTGTGGGAGCGTGGCTTGCCCGCGATGACGGCAGATCAATCGGCATAGACCTTCCAAACCTCATCAAATCGCAGGCAAAGAAAAGCCCGGCCTAAGCCGGGCTTTTCTCGGAGCGGCAGCTAATTACTTAGCTTGAGCTTCAACCTGCGCTTCTACGCGACGGTTTACAGCACGGCCTGCTTCAGTTTTGTTGTCAGCAACTGGGCGGATTCGCCGTAGCCGATCGACTGAACGCGGGACGACTCAACACCGTACTGGTTGGTCAGAACTTGCTTAACGGCGTTTGCACGACGCTCAGACAGTTTCTGGTTGTAAGCGTCAGGACCGACGGAGTCAGTGTGACCTTCAACAGTGGTGTGAGTGGCTGGGTACTGCTTCATGAAGTCAGCCAGGTTCTTGATGTCAGCGTAGCTGTTAGGCTTAACGACCGACTTGTCGAAGTCGAACTTAACGTCCAGCTCAACACGAACAACTTCAGCAACTGCTGGGCAGCCATCAGCGTCAACAGTTACGTTGGCTGGGGTATCCGGGCACTTGTCAACGTTGTCGCAAACGCCATCGTTGTCGCTGTCGGAGCAGACTTCAGCTGGTGCTGGAACTGGAGCAGCAGCAGGCTTGTTGCCGCCACCGAAGTTCACACCCAGGCCAACAACTGGAGCGTAGTTCCAGCGACCGTTGTCCAGTTTGTAGTCAGCATCTACACCAGCACGGGCGTAGAAGTTTTCAGCGAAGTAGTACTTAACGCCAGCGCCAGCAGTCAGGTAGGTCGACTGATCGCGACCAGTGTGGCCGTCGTCGGCTACGTTGGTCAGGCTACCGTGCTTAACACCACCGGAAACGTAAGGACGCAGAGCGTCGCCAGCGTTGTTGAAGTGGTACTGAGCGTTCAGGCCGAAGTTGTCACCGTGCAGTTTCTGGCTGCCGGTACCGTCGTTCGAACGGGTGTGGTTGTTCTTGTCGTAAGTCAGGTTCAACGACACGTCGTCGGTCAAGAAGTAACCGATAGAGGCGCCTGGGTTGAAGCCGTCTTCGACGTGATTGACGCTGTCGTTGTACTGCTTCTTGTAGAACAGTTCGCCTTCAACTGCGCCTTGGCCTTGTGCCAGAGCGCCGAACGAAGTGGCGGCAATCAGAGAACCAATGGCCAAGCCCAAGGTGTTTTTCAGTTTCATCCGTTAAATCCCCATCTGGTGATTGTGAAGCAGTCCCGCAAACCGGGGGACAACTCGGCGGCAAGTCTATCAGAACTTGCCTACACGTAAGAGATATTTGCGCTGAACTAAGTTTCAGCAATGCCTGCAAATTTCTCACGCAATTTATCTAGAGCACGTTTGTACCGCATTTTTGTCGCACTCAAACCCATGTGCATTATGTCTGCGATCTCCTGAAACTCCAGCTCTGCGACAAATCGTAGCACCAGAATTTCACGGTCAATCGGGTTCACATACACCAGCCAGCGATCGAGTCCGCCCTTCTCATCCGGCTTCGGCGCCTTTTCTTCAGACGCTTCTTCCAGCGGGTCAAGACTCAATGCGTCCATCAAGCGACGCTTTCGCCGTTCCTTCCGATACTGTGTGATGCATTCGTTGTAAGTGATGCTGTATAGCCATGTCTTGAACTTCGATTTCCCCTCGAAGTTCTTCAAGCCATACAACACCTTCAACATCACTTCCTGACAGACATCGTCTGCGTCGCGATCGTTCCCAAGATATCTCGCACAGACGTTAAATAATGTTCGCTGGTAACGCCGCATCAATTCTTCATAGGCGCGCGTCACGTGAAAAAGCTCGGTATGCGAGCGCGCGACCAACTCCTCATCAGAGAGCTCGCGGGGGTCGTAGCGCGTGGATAGCGTATGGGCTTTATTCAAAACAAGTCGTGCCGACAGTCAGGTCAATGTCCGCCACAACCAGCATCAGCTGGCATTTTGCGGCGGCATACATTAGCAGGGTTTGCCGGATTAGCGGCTACTCACATGCTGTTCCAACAGGATCCGATTGGAAAGTGAGACTAGCTCACCCTCATCGGTCAGCAATGTGGTTTTAACCGTGCCGATCTCTTCGATCTGGCCTTCGACCTCGCCAACACGCACTTGTTGCCCAACCTGATACAACTCACGCACATAGATTCCCGCAAGAATCTGACCGGCAATTTCCCGGCTTCCCAAACCCATGGCCAGCGCAACAGCCAGACCAACGGTAATCAAAACAATGACAATCACATGGTTCAGCAGGTCAGTCTTGACCTCGAGCTGACTGATCGCAACCGAGAGGCTGATGATAATCACCAGGCCCTGAGCGATACGCCCCAACCCCGAAGCGTAGTCCAGGCCTACGCCTTCTGCCGCCCCGCGCACCAGCCCGTTGGCCAGTTGCGCGAGCAAAACACCTACCAGCAATACCAGCGCGGCGCCGAATACTTTCGGCAAATACAGCGCCAACATATCAAGCGTAGCTGAAACTCGCTCAAGTCCAAGGGATTCTGCTGCAGAAACCAAAAATATCAGCAGAACGAACCAATAGACAATCTTGCCGATCAGGGTGGAAATCGGAACCTGCAGCCCCGCACGCGACATCAATTTGGTCAGCCCGGTGCCGCCCATCAGGCGATCAAGACCGAGTTTGGCGAGCAATTTCGACAGCAAGGTGTCGAGTAGCTTGGCCACGACAAAACCCAACAGCAGCACAACCAGTGCGCCGAACAGGTTAGGGATGAAATTCGCTACCTTGGTCCACAACGCAGTCATTGCAGTGACGAGGCTCTGAGTCCAGAGATCAAGTTCCATATTCAATCAGCCTTATCAGCAGTACGAGCGGTAGGTTTACGAAGACGGGAAACCGGCGAGACATGGGCCGATCCGTTATTCAGGGCGATCATCAGCGCGGGCAGCCAACGGCCCAGCAGGCTGAACAGATCACCTGCGCCGACCTGGCGGTTGGCGGTTTTGAGAACGCGGCCCAGGCATGCGTCGTCGTCGCGGGTGGACGGCGAGGCGTTGAGCATGTCGCGCAAAGACTGTTCAAACGGATCGTGCATACGCACCTCTCGTGATGTCTGTGAAAGACGCGGGCAAATTTGGTCGGGTCACATGCGGCATGTTCAAACCCAGCGCAAACGGCGGAACAACCACCATTGTCCGATGGCCACCGAGACCATCAGCAGGCACGCGACAAGGAAGCCGTAAGGGCTTCCCGAGAGCGGAATTCCACCGACATTGATACCCAGCAGACCGGTGAGAAAACTCATCGGCAGAAAGATCCCGGTGATGATGCCGAACCGGTACATCGTGCGATTCATGCGCACGCTCAAACGCCGGTCTTCGGCCTCCAGCACAAGCCCCACGCGCTCTCGGGTCAATTCGAGCTCTTCGAGATAACGGGTCAGGCTGTTGTTCAATTCGTTCCAGTAGTCGGCATCGTCATCGACAAACCAGGGCAGTTTTATCCGCGTCAACTGGCCGAAAATATCCCGCTGCGGTGCCAGGAAACGTTTCAGCCCGGCCGCTCTGCGACGGATGTGCAAAGTGGCCCCGTGCTCGGGAGTATACCGTTCGTCGGCATCCATCTTTTCTTCTTCCTCATCGGCGATTTCCGAGAGGCAAGTGACCAGATCCTGCACTTTATTAGTGAGGAACTGCGCCAGATAAAGGATGAGTTCGGAGGACGTTTTCGGCCCCTTGCCCTCACCGAGCATCGCCAGCAACTCATCGGTGGCGCGCAATGGACGCAAACGCAGGGAAATCACCCGTTGAGCAGAAGCGAAGATCCGTACCGAAACCATGTCTTCCGGCTCGGCACCGGGATTGAGGTTGACCCCACGCAAAAACAGCAGCAGCTCGGAATCCGGCAGCGGCAACAAGCGCGGACGGGTGTTTTCCTCCAGCAACAAGTCGCAGGTGAATTCGTTGAGCCCGCTGGATTTGCGCAGCCAGGTCTGGGTTTGCGGATGACTGCGATCCCAATGCAGCCACAGACTCTCGTGGGCCTGTAGCTGCAAATCGTCGAGTTCAGTCCGGGCTATCGAACGCGCGCCGCCTTTACCGTCCAGCACCAGGGCATGCACCAGCCCCCATTGCGCGTTTTCTTCCTCGAACATCCTCACCCCTTTGGTTTGCCGCTATTTATTCAGGCATCGTCAGCGGGCTCGGCGAAATGATCACGCCGTTGTTGTCCGCATAGATGTAGTGGCCCGGATGGAATGTCACACCGGCGAAGGTCACGGCAACGTTGAGATCGCCGATACCGCGTTTTTCGGTCTTCATCGGGTGACTGGCCAGCGCCTGCACACCGAGATCGGTCTGGGCAATGACATCGACGTCACGGATGCAACCGTAGATCACCAGCCCTTCCCAGCCGTTTTTCGCAGCTTTCTCGGCAATCATGTCGCCCAGCAGCGCACGACGCAGCGAACCGCCGCCATCGACCACCAGCACCTTGCCGTTACCCTTGAGTTCGGCTTGTTCCTTGACCAGCGAGTTGTCTTCGAAACATTTGATGGTCACGATTTCGCCGCCGAAAGAATCACGGCCGCCGAAATTGCTGAACATCGGTTCCAGCACCTGCACCAGCTCCGGATAGGCGTCGCACAGGTCAGGCGTAAGGTAATGGTTCATCGATAAACTCCTGTAACAAGGAAGACGATCAAGGATGTCGCACTCTTTTGAAACGAGCTCCGGCGGTCGCTGTTTACCTTAGTTCATGCAATGGTCGCTGAACGAACCTGAACACAAGCTGAAACGTAATAGCTAAACAGCCACCAAATGTGACCAGAACCGATCAATGCGTCATATCTTAGCCGCAAGCCGACCCAAGCGAAATGCCCTTTTCAGAGCCTTCGGCTCAAATCGCCGCTGCCAGATTCAGCTTCTCGCCCAGCAACGGCGTGTGCTGATCCTGCAGCCAGCGCGCCACCAACGGCCAGACTTCGGACTGCGCCGCTTTGCTCACCAGCATTTCGACATGACCGAAGTTGTCACTGAAGCCCTGCTCGCGCCCCAGATTGATGAATTGCTTGTGCTCGGAACCGATCTGCTCGAAAAGTTTGCGACAGGCCCATGCAGGGTCCTGGTGATCACCTGCCGCCGTCACGGCCAGCACCGGCACCTGAACGTCGGCCAGACCCGCCCACCAATCCTTGTCCTTGTCGCCAAAACGACCGAACAAGCCGTACCAGCGCATGCTTTCGATTGCCAGGCCGATGGGCTCATCTTCAGGGCCGCGCTTGAGGCGTGAGCCGGACAGCTGCGCAAAGCGCTTGAGCAGGAAGCGCCCGCTCCACTCTACCGGCGGAATCTTCAACGGCCAGTAAGTGCGGCTGACTTGGGTACCGAAAAACGCTGCCGATGCTACCGCTGGCTCACCGAGGTATTCGCCACCGAGTGCCGCCGCCAGGGTGATTCCACCCAGCGAGTGACCGATCCAGTGCGGCACCTGACCACTTTGCTCGCGCACGAACGCGGCGATTGCCGGCAGGTCGTAGCGGGCATAGTCGGCCACGCGGTTCTTGCGATAGTTCTCATTGCGCTGCGACAGGCCGTGCCCGCGCATCTCGGGAATCCACACATCGAAGCCCAGGCGCGCCAGATAAGCGCCGAGCCCGAGGCCTTTTGGCGAATACCAGAAGCGTCGGTTGGAAAAACTGCCGTGCAACAGAATCACCGGCACGCCGCGCACTGTCGATTCATCGGCCATGCCCAAACGGGTGACGGCGATCTCCACGGACCAGTCCGGGCTGTTGCCGGGTTTCAATCGATAGACGTCTTCGCTCAGATCACCGCGTCGTTCGGCGCTGATCAGGGCGACAGGAAATAGGTTGCTGCTGCTTTGCATAATGCTCTTGCACAAAAAAGGGCGGCATCCGAAGGCGCTCGCCCTGTTTGAAACACTAAAAGAACCAATCAATGTAGGAGCGAGCCTGCTCGCGATAGCGGTACATCCGTCGACATCGATAGTGGATGTCAGTCCGCTTCGCGAGCAAGCTCACTCCTACAAAAGGAGCGGCCCGTTCACATACTCATCAAGCCTGCGCTTGGCCTTCCGCGAGGAAGAACCAGGTTTCCAGCACGGAATCCGGGTTCAGCGACACGCTTTCGATGCCCTGTTCCATCAGCCACTTGGCCAGGTCCGGGTGATCGGAAGGGCCCTGACCGCAGATGCCGATGTACTTGCCAGCCTTGTTGCACGCCTGAATCGCGTTGGCCAACAGCTTCTTCACTGCCGGATTACGCTCGTCGAACAGGTGCGCGATGATCCCGGAGTCACGGTCCAGACCCAAGGTCAGCTGGGTCAGGTCGTTGGAACCGATCGAGAAACCGTCGAAGAATTCGAGGAACTCTTCAGCCAGAATCGCGTTGGATGGCAGTTCGCACATCATGATCACGCGCAGACCGTTGTCGCCACGGGCCAGACCGTTTTCGGCCAGCAGATCGACCACTTGGCTGGCTTCGCCCAAGGTGCGCACGAATGGCACCATGATTTCGACGTTGGTCAGGCCCATCTCGTTGCGCACACGTTTCAGTGCACGGCATTCGAGTTCGAAGCAGTCACGGAACGATTCGCTGATGTAACGCGAAGCGCCACGGAAGCCCAACATCGGGTTTTCTTCTTCCGGCTCGTACAGTTTGCCGCCGATCAGGTTGGCGTATTCGTTGGACTTGAAGTCCGACAGACGCACGATGACCTTCTTCGGCGCAAACGCCGCGGCCAGGGTGCTGATGCCTTCAACCAGTTTTTCGACGTAGAAGCCGACCGGATCGTCGTAACCGGCGATGCGCTTGTCGACGCTGTCCTTGATTTCCTGCGGCAGACCGTCGTAGTTCAGCAGCGCTTTCGGGTGGACGCCGATCATGCGGTTGATGATGAATTCCAGACGGGCCAGGCCCACACCGGCATTCGGCAGTTGCGCGAAGTCGAAGGCGCGATCCGGGTTTCCGACGTTCATCATGATCTTGAACGGCAGGTCCGGCATGGCATCGACGGAGTTTTTCTTGATGTCGAAGCCCAGTTCGCCTTCGAAGATGTAACCGGTATCGCCTTCGGCGCAGGACACAGTCACGCCCTGGCCATCCTTGAGCAGTTGGGTGGCGTTGCCACAACCCACCACTGCCGGAATCCCCAGTTCGCGAGCGATGATCGCCGCGTGGCAGGTACGACCGCCACGGTTGGTGACGATGGCGCTGGCGCGCTTCATGACCGGCTCCCAGTCCGGGTCGGTCATGTCGGAAACCAGAACGTCGCCCGGCTGGACTTTGTCCATCTCCGACACGTCCTTGATGATGCGAACCTTGCCGGCGCCGATGCGCTGGCCGATGGCGCGACCTTCAACCAGCACGGTGCCGGTTTCTTTCAACAGGTAACGTTCCATGACGTTAGCCTGGGTGCGGCTTTTCACGGTTTCCGGACGGGCCTGCACGATGTACAGCTTGCCGTCGTCACCGTCCTTGGCCCACTCGATGTCCATCGGGCACTGGTAGTGCTTTTCGATGATCATCGCTTGTTTGGCCAATTCGCTGACTTCGGCGTCGCTCAGGCAGAAACGTGCGCGATCAGCCTTGTCGACATCGACAGTCTTCACCGAACGACCGGCCTTGGCCTCATCGCCGTAGATCATCTTGATTGCTTTGCTGCCCAGATTGCGACGCAGAATTGCCGGGCGACCGGCTTCCAGCGTGCCTTTATGGACGTAGAACTCATCCGGGTTCACCGCGCCTTGTACGACGGTTTCGCCCAGACCGTAGGCGCCGGTGATGAACACCACGTCACGGAAACCGGATTCGGTATCGAGGGTGAACATCACGCCGGCAGTGCCGGTTTCCGAACGTACCATGCGCTGTACGCCAGCCGACAGGGCGACCAGTTTGTGGTCGAAGCCCTGGTGCACGCGGTAGGAAATCGCACGGTCGTTGAACAGCGAGGCGAACACCTCTTTGGCGGCGCGGATAACGTTTTCCACACCACGGATGTTCAGGAAGGTTTCCTGCTGGCCGGCAAACGATGCGTCCGGCAAGTCTTCGGCGGTCGCGGAAGAACGCACGGCCACGGCCACGTCAGGGTTGCCGGCCGACAGCGCGGCGAACGCGGTGCGGATTTCGGCATTCAGTTTTTCAGGGAATTCGGCTTCCATGATCCATTGACGGATCTTGGCGCCAGTCTTGGCCAGTGCGTTGACGTCGTCGACGTCCAGGGCGTCGAGCGCATCGTGGATCTGCTGGTTCAACCCGCTCAGTTCGAGGAAGTCGCGATAAGCCTGAGCAGTCGTGGCGAAGCCGCCGGGCACCGAAACGCCAGCGCCAGCCAGGTTGCTGATCATCTCGCCCAGGGATGCGTTCTTGCCCCCCACATGCTCAACATCGTGTTTGCCGAGCTTATCGAGGGAAACTACGTACTCTACCAAGGTGATCTCTCCACTAACTGTGTTGGAAAAGCTCAGAAACCGGCTGCTCGGGGGAGCGTTGGCCGGCTGTATGGCCTGGACCTGGAAAATAAGTGAGAATGCGGGCCAATCGCGGCCGACAAATCGCGCCTATCATATCCAGAAATTCTCATTAGCTTAAGGCCCAAGGTGCAAATGAAACGATCTGCTTTCTTTATCTCCGATGGCACCGGCATTACTGCCGAAACCCTGGGTCAAAGCCTCCTGGCGCAGTTCGAAAACATTACCTTCAGCAAATTCACGCGCCCGTACATCGACAGCGTGGAAAAAGCGCGGGCCATGGTACAACAAATCAACAAAGCCGCCGAAACCGACGGTTTCCGCCCGATTATCTTCGACACCATCGTCAATCAGGACATTCGTGAGATTCTCGCGACGTCCAATGGTTTCATGATCGACATCTTCTCGACGTTCCTCGCCCCGCTTGAACAGGAACTGACCGAGCATTCTTCCTACACCGTCGGTAAATCGCACTCCATCGGGCACAATTCCAATTACATGGAGCGCATCGAGGCGGTGAACTTCGCCCTCGACAACGATGACGGCGCCCGCACGCATTATTACGACAAGGCCGACCTGATCCTAGTGGGCGTGTCGCGATGCGGCAAGACGCCGACGTGCCTGTACATGGCGATGCAATTCGGCATCCGCGCAGCCAACTATCCGCTGACCGAAGACGACATGGAGCGCCTGACCTTGCCGGCCGCCCTGCGCGCCCATCAGCACAAACTGTTCGGCCTGACCATCGACCCGGACCGCCTCACCGCGATCCGCAACGAGCGCAAGCCCAACAGCCGCTATTCGAGCTACGCTCAGTGCGAATTCGAAGTACGCGAAGTGGAAAACCTGTTCCGCCGCGAGAATATTCCGCACATCAACTCCACGCATTTTTCGGTAGAAGAGATTTCGGCGAAGATTCTGGTGGAGAAAGGCGTGGAGCGGCGCTTCAAATAGATGTGTATTGCCTGATCTGACGCCATCGCTGGCAAGCCAGGCTCCCACAGGGTTTTGTTGTGAATGCAGAATTGCAGACAACCAAAAAACCTGTGGAAGAATTAGATTGCCTGGGCTGGCGCCATCGCTGGCAAGCCAGGCTCCCACAGGGTTTGGTTATGAATGCAGAATTGCAGACAACCGAAAAACCTGTGGAAGAACTGAATTGCCTGGGCTGGCGCCATCGCTGGCAAGCCAGGCTCCCACAGGGTTTTGTTGTGAATGCAGAATTGCAGACAACCGAAAAACCTGTGGAAGAATT
>NZ_JBIUXX010000027.1:0-20655 GCF_044744235.1 Pseudomonas sp. NPDC087346 | reverse complement strand
TGTTGTGAATGCAGAATTGCAGACAACCAAAAAACCTGTGGAAGAAGTGTATTGCCTGATCTGGCGCCATCGCTGGCAAGCCAGGCTCCCACAGGGTTTTGTTGTGAATGCAGAATTGCAGACAACCAAAAAACCTGTGGAAGAATTGGATTGCCTGGGCTGGCGCCATCGCTGGCAAGCCAGGCTCCCACAGGGTTTTGTTGTGAATGCAGAATTGCAGACAACCGAAAAACCTGTGGAAGAATTGGATTGCCTGGGCTGACGCCATCGCTGGCAAGCCAGGCTCCCACAGGGTGTTGTTGTGAATGCAGAATTGCAGACAACCAAAAAACCTGTGGGAGCTGGCTTGCCAGCGATGAACGATCACTCGGTCTGTGTCAGTGCCCGAGCAACAGCCTCAAACCCCGCCAGCAACAACCCGTCATCCCCTGCCGCATTACACACACTCGCCCGAATGAACTGCGGCACCGCCGCATGCCCCACCGCGAATGCCTCGGCAGTCGCCACCAGATAGTTGTTCTCTTTCAATTCAGCGGCAATCTGCGATGCCCGCCACGGCTCAGGCACTTCAATCCAGAAATGCGGACTGTGCATCTCAGCCCGGTAATTCAAGCCTTGCAGCACCCCCGCAACCAAGGCCTTGCGCCGTCCGATCTCACGGATCTGCTCATCCAGCAAGCGCTCGGCCATGCCGTTTTCGATCCACTGGCTGGCCACCTCCATCGCCAACGGATTGGCCATCCAGCACGTTGCGCGAATGGCGGCGCTCAAGCGACCGATCAGTGCCTGCGGAGCATGCAGATAACCCACGCGCAAACCGGCGGACACCGCCTTGCTCAGGCTGCCGATCAATACCGAACGCTCCGGGGCGAAATAACTCAGCGGCAACGGACGCTGCCGAATCAGCACGGCATGCGCGTCATCTTCGAGGATCAGCAGATTGTGCTGCCGACAGACTTCGGCAATCGCCTCGCGGCGTGGGACCGACATCACCGCAGCCGTAGGATTCTGGATGGTCGGCGTGCAATACAGCGCGGAAACCCGGTGCTGACGGCAAATGTCCTCCAGCGCTGACGGCAACAGCCCTTCGTCATCCATGGCGGCGCCTATCAGTTTTATCCCGAGCTGGCGTGCGACGCCGATCAGTCCGGGGTAGGACAAATGCTCGGTGACCACGCTATCGCCAGCCTTGAGCAAACCGGTCAATGCGCACAACAGACCATGTTGCCCGCCGTTGACGCACAGCACCTGCTCGGCACTCGGTTCGAACTGCTGATGCCGCAGCCAATGGGCACCCGCCGCCCGATGCCGGGCTAGACCGGTTTCGGCGGTGTACCCGGTCAATTGCTGCAAGGTGCGCGAATCCTGCGCCAGCGCTTGCAGGCTCTGACTCATGAACGCAGCTTCCTGCCCTGGAATCGGCTGATTACGGCTCATGTCAAAGCACGCTTGCGGCTCATCGCTGACGTTGCGAAAGCCTTTGTCCTGCGGCCGCTCCATCCCGCGCTGACGCACATAAGTGCCATCTCCTACACGCGCCACGACCAATCCCACACGCTCCAACTCGCCATAGGCACGACTGATGGTGCCGATGGTCACGCCCAGGCTATCCGCCAGCAACCGGTGCGGCGGCAACTTGCATCCGGTGTCGATTACACCCGCGGCGATTGCCTTCTCGACGGCGTCAGCGAGGCGTTTGTATTTCACCCCAACCCCACCGCTGAGGCCGTCGCGCAGGATTGACACCATGGCAATACTTACTTTGACAGTCATTCGCGCCCCGAATAGCGTGTTGAAAACAGGTTCAATCAGCAATAAGCCTTTTCGCAGATCAGGTCAATTGCGTCGTACGGAGTAGAAATCATGTCGACCGCCATCAGCACGCCGTTAAGCAGCGCCAAACCCTGGCTCGCGGGGCTGATCACCAGCACATTGTTTCTGATCGTTTGCCTGAGCTGGGGCACGACTTGGCTTGGGATCAAGATAGCGGTCGAAAGCGTGCCGCCGCTGACCGCTGCGGGCCTGCGGTTCCTGATCGCGTTTCCGCTGTTTCTGAGCTTTGCGCTGTTGCGCAAGGAACCGCTGCTGTTTCCACGCAAGAGCCGTTGGTTCTTCGTGTTCGTCACGCTGTCGTACTTCAGCCTGCCGTATTACCTGCTGAACTACGGCGAGATGCATGTTTCGTCCGGCCTCACCGCCCTGCTGTTCAGTTGCATGCCGGTGTTCATCCTGATTTTTTCCGCGTTGTTTCTGCGGGAGAAAATCTACCCGTCGCAGATGCTTGGCATCGCCATCGGCTTCGCCAGCCTGTTCATGATTATTCGTGGTCAGGGTTTGCATCTGGATCAGGCCGAATGGTTTGGCGTGCTGGCGATTCTCTGCGCGGCGGTGATGCATGCGCTGTGCTACGTGGTGACCAAGAAACACGGCAGCGCAATCAGCGTCATCACTTACAACACGCTGCCGATCGGCATTGCCGGTTTGATGTTGTTCGTTGTCGGCTTGGGCGTTGAGGCGCCGACTTTCACCGGCATCACCGCCCGCTCGTGGGGCGCCCTGCTCTACCTCGGACTGGTCGCATCGGTAGGCGGATTCATCGTGTATTTCATGCTGCTCAAACGCTTGAGCCCGGTGCTGCTGTCGTTTGTGTTCATCATTTTCCCGGTATTCGCGGTGATCATCGGTGCCTGGTACGAAGGCACGCAAATCACCCGCGACCTGATGCTGTATTCGGCGACCCTGCTCGCCGGTTTCGCGATCACCAAACTGCCGCACAAGCGCTGAATCCTCAACGTGAGCAAGCGCGCTCACTGTTTACTGCAAAGCCATTTTTGAACATTGGAGGTTCAAATGTCTGTCCACACCATGGAAACCCTCACCCTGTTTAACAACGAACCCTATCGGCGTGCCTTCAGCGCCATGGTGATCGCGGTGGTGGATAACGCCGTCGTCCTCGAACACACGCTGTTCTACCCCACCGGCGGCGGACAACCGGGGGATACCGGGCACTTCACGCTCGCGGATGGCACACAGATCGAGGTGATCGGTACGGTGCGCGACCCGTTGCTGCCGTCGATCATCTGGCATCAAGTGCAGCAGTGTCCGCCACACCTGTGCACCGGCGCGCTGGTCAATGCCAGCCTGGATTGGGAGCGGCGTTATCAGCACATGAAAATGCACACCTGCCTGCATCTGCTCGGTTCGATCATCGATGCGCCGGTCACCGGGTGCAGCATCAGCGCCGACAAGGGTCGACTGGACTTCGACCTGCCGGAAATGACCCTCGACAAGGACAGCATCACCCGCGACCTGAACGTGCTGATCGAACAGGGCAGTCCAGTGAATATCCTGTCGATGCCGGCGGCGGAATTGCCAACAGTGCTGGAAACAAACCCCGGCAAAACGGCGAGACCACCCGCCATTCATGGCGACTTGCGGATGGTTGAAGTCAGCGGCATCGACCTTCAGCCCTGCGGCGGCACCCATGTGCACAACACCCGGGAAATCGGCCGGGTGTATTGCGAGAAAATCGAGAAGAAGAGCAAGAGCAACCGCCGGGTGATCCTGCGTTTTGAATGAAGTCATGCGTATGCCTCGCATGAAAACTTCTTCACTCAAAACCGACACTCTCTTTATGCCTTTGTAACATTCCGAAATATACAATCCGCGCAAGCTGCGCATCCGGCCCCTGAGCCGGATGCGCCAGCCCTCCTGGCCCATTGAATTCTCTGGGCCCGCTGCACCTATTTCCCACTTGAACCTGTAGCGCGAGCCTCCACGCTCATTCTCGGTGGGTCACGCTCACAGAAGCTACGCTCAGACAGCCGCGCACCCCACTTAGAACACTGCTGGAATCACTGTTTATGAACAAAGTGTTCCGTCACTACATCCCGGCCTCGACGCGGCGCTTGCTGCCCAACCGCTGGGATTTGATCGCCATGCCGCTGGTGATCGGCTTTTTACTGTTTTTCTCGATTACCGCCCGCGAAACCTGGGCGCCGATCGCCACCCTGCAGAGTGAAGTGGTCTCACTGGACCCGGCCAATCTGCCGGAATATGCCATGCGCACGACTCTGCGCATGCTTGCGGCAATGGTTGCAGCACTGATATTTACCCTGCTCTACGGCACATTGGCCGCGAAAAGTCGCCGCGCCGAAAAACTGCTGGTGCCGGTACTGGACATTCTGCAATCGGTGCCCGTGCTGGGCTATATCTCGTTCACCGTGACCTTCTTTCTGCTGCTGTTTCCTGGCCGGGTACTGGGCGCGGAATTTGCCGCGATATTCGCCATTTTCACCAGTCAGGCCTGGAACATGACCTTCAGCTTCTACCAGTCGCTGCGCATGTTGCCGCTGGATCTGGTGGAAGTCTCGACCAACCTGCAATTGTCCGGCTGGCAGAAGTTCTGGAAGCTCGATGTGCCCTTCGCCATACCCGGACTGGTATGGAACATGATGATGAGCATGTCCGGCGGATGGTTCTTCGTGGTGGCATCCGAGGCGATCACCGTGGGCGACCAGACCATCACCCTGCCGGGGATCGGCTCGTACCTGGCATTGGCCATCGCGCAAAAAGACATGCATGCGGTGGGCTACGTCATTCTGACGATGGTCGTGGTCATCCTGATCTACGACCAGTTTCTGTTTCGCCCGCTGGTGGCCTGGGCCGACAAGTTCCGCATGGAAAACACCGCATCGCAAACCGCTGCGCCGGAATCATGGGTGCTGAATCTGGTTCAGCGCACCCGGATGATCCAGCGCATCCTGCGCCCCATCACCCGCGCCGTCGGCCGGCTCGGCAACCTGCGTTTGAGCCTGCCGCACTCTACGCGCAAGGCCATCGCATCAGAAAGCCCGGCGACGTCAAAGGCGATTGACAGGATCTGGGGTTCACTGATCGCAGTGCTGACCGCTTATGCGCTGTATCACATCGTGCTGTATGTCGGCACCGAAGTGACCCTCGGCGAAGTCGGACATGTCTTGCTTCTGGGGTTCTTCACCTTGCTGCGCGTGGCCGGGCTGATCCTCATCGCCTCGCTGATCTGGGTGCCGCTGGGCGTGATGATCGGTCTGCGACCGGCACTGGCGAACAAGATCCAGCCCTTGGCGCAGTTCCTCGCAGCCTTCCCGGCAAACCTGCTGTTCCCGGTGTTTGTCATCGTGATCCTGCGCTACCAGTTGAACCCTGATATCTGGCTGAGCCCGCTGATTGTGCTGGGTACGCAGTGGTACATCCTGTTCAACGTGATCGCCGGGGCCAGTGCCTTCCCCAATGATTACAAGGAAGCCGCCGCCAACTTCCGCATTCGCGGCTGGCTGTGGTGGCGCAAGGTCATGCTGCCGGGCATTTTCCCCTACTACGTGACTGGCGCAATCACTGCGTCGGGCGGCGCGTGGAACGCCAGCATCGTTTCCGAATTCGTTTCCTGGGGGCAGGACAAGGTCGTCGCCCATGGCTTGGGGGCCTATATCGCTGAAACCACCGCCGCCGGCGACTTTCCGAAAATCACCCTCGGCGTGGTGGTCATGTCGTTCTTTGTGGTGGCCTTCAATCGCTTGGTCTGGCGGCCGATGTACGCCTTGGCCGAAAACAAACTCCGTCTGAATTAACGGGATTCGATTTGATGAATACCTATACCGAACACGCTGCCAGCCCCAGCGAGATCTACTCGCTCACCGACGTGAACCGGGTGTTTGGCAAGGGCAAGGACGAGTTGCAAGTGCTCAGCGGGGTCAACCTGACCCTGCATGAAGGCGAAATCGTCGGCATGCTCGGCCGCTCCGGCTCGGGCAAATCCACCTTGTTGCGGATCATCGCCGGACTGATCCAGCCATCATCGGGTGACGTCCTGTACAACGGCAAACCGTTGAACGGCCCGGCCGAAGGTGTGGCGATGGTGTTCCAGACCTTCGCGCTGTTTCCTTGGCTGACCGTTCTGGAAAACGTCGAGGCCGGCCTGCAAGCCTTGCAAGTCGAACGCAAAGCCGCTCGCAAACGCGCCCTGGCGGCCATCGACCTGATCGGCCTGGATGGTTTCGAAAACGCCTACCCTCGTGAGTTGTCCGGCGGCATGCGTCAGCGCGTGGGGTTTGCCCGTGGGCTGGTGGTCAACCCGACCCTGTTGTTGATGGATGAACCGTTCTCGGCGCTCGACGTATTGACCGCCGAAACCTTGAGAAATGACTTGCTGGACTTGTGGAGCGGCAAGCAACTGCCGATCAAATCCATCCTGATCGTGACCCACAACATCGAAGAAGCGGTGCTGATGTGCGACCGCATCCTGGTGTTGTCGTCCAATCCCGGGCGCGTGGTTGCGGAAATCAAGGTGCCTTTCCCGCACCCGCGCAACCGTCTCGATCCGGCCTTCCGGCAGATGGTCGATGATATTTATGCGCAGATGACCGACCGCCGCAGCGCGGATGCCAGCACCGGAAAACCCGAGTTGAAAATGAGCAGTCCGCTACCGGAAGTCTCGACCAACCTGATGGCGGGCCTGATCGAAACCCTGGCGGCCGCACCCTACAACGGCCACGCCGGTCTGCCCACCGTCGCCGAGCGACGTCTGCTGGAAGTGGACGACCTGTTTCCGGTGGCCGAAATGCTCGAATACCTGGGTTTTGCTGAACTCAAAGGTGCCGACATCACCCTGACCGACGCCGGCAAACTGTTCGCCGACTACGGCACTCAGGAACGTAAAACCCTGTTTGCCGAACATCTGCTCCGGCACATCCCGTTGGCCGCACGCATCCGCCAGGTGTTGCTGGAACGCAATGGCCATCGGGCACCACGGGTGCGTTTCGAGCAGGAACTGGAAGACTCCATGACCGAAGCGTTCGTCGAGAAAAACCTCGAATGCGTGGTGGCCTGGGGACGTTATGCGGAGATTTTCTCCTACGACGACCACACCGAAACGTTCAGCTTGGACGATGTCGAGGGCAGCATGTAACCCCGACAACGTCCGCTCGGGCCTCAGATCATAAATAGATCGACAAAGCGGTTCACCGCCGTCGCTTCAAGCGCTGCCTGATCCTTGCACAACGCGAAAATATCGCCGCTGCGCTGCCCGGTGAAACGCGTTGCCAGATTCGCCCGGAACTTGTCTTCCAGCAATGGCATGCCCTCGGCACGACGGCGACGGTGGCCGATCGGGTATTCCACCACCACGTTCTCGGTGCTGCTGCCGTCCTTGAAAAACACCTGCACCGCGTTGGCAATCGAGCGCTTGTCGGCTTCCAGGTATTCACGGGTGTAACGCGGCTCTTCGACGATGAGCATTTTCTCGCGCAGCACATCGATGATCGGATGCGCCTTGTGGAAATCGTCTTCGTATTGCTCGGCCACCAGATTGCCGAACGCCAGCGGCACGGCGGTCATGTATTGGATGCAGTGATCGCGGTCGGCAGCATTGGCCAGCGGCCCGACCTTGGAAATGATGCGGATCGCTGATTCGTGTGTGGTGATGACGATCCGGTCGATTTCATGCAGACGATTACGCACTTGCGGATGCAAGGTCACTGCCGCTTCACAAGCGGTTTGCGCATGGAATTCGGCGGGGAAGCTTATCTTGAACAGCACGTTTTCCATCACGTAACTGCCGAACGGGCGCGAGAAACTGAAGGCGCGCTTGCCTTCGGGCTTCAGTGCCAGATCGGCATTGGTGTGGCTGAACAACACGTCATAGAAACCCCACTGTTTTGCAGTCAGGACACCGGGAATGCCCATCTCGCCACGCATCGCGATATCGGCAAGCCGCACGCCGCGACTCGACGCATCCCCCGCCGCCCAGGATTTGCGCGAACCGGCGTTTGGCGCATGGCGATAAGTGCGCAGTGCCTGACCGTCAGCGAACGCGTGGGACAGCGCTGACAGCAGTTGCTCGCGATTGGCGCCCATCAATTTGGCGGTGACGGCGGTTGAGGCGACTTTCACCAGAATCACATGGTCGAGCCCGACGCGATTGAAGGAGTTTTCCAGGGCAATCACGCCTTGAATTTCGTGGGCCATGATCATCGCTTCGAGCACATCGCGAATCGTCAGGGGCGCTTCGCCATTGGCCAGGCGTTTCTGCGACAGGTGATCGGCCACCGCGAGAATCCCGCCGAGGTTATCCGAGGGATGACCCCATTCGGCGGCGAGCCAGGTGTCGTTGTAGTCGAGCCAGCGGACGATGCAGCCGATGTCCCACGCGGCTTTCACCGGATCGAGACGATAAGAGGTGCCCGGCACGCGTGCACCAAACGGCACGACGGTGCCCTCGACAATTGGGCCGAGGTGTTTGGTGCATTCGGGAAAGCGCAGCGCCAGCAGGCCGCAGCCCAAAGTATCCATCAGGCAGTTGCGGGCGGTGTTCAGGGCTTCGGCAGATTCGATTTTGAAATTGAGGACGTAATCGGCAATGTCTTGCAGGACATGGTCGTAGTCAGGACGGTTTTTCAGGTCGACGTTGGCGCTCATGTTCGATTCACTCTTGAAGTGGTTCGTTGATGGGACCTCGGTTCAGGCGAGTGGATTTTTATTATTGAAATGCAATCCCCTGTGGGAGCTAGCCTGCTAGCGATAGCGTTGTGTCAGTCGCTATCAATGTTGAATGTCTGGCAGCAATCGCCAGCAGGCTGGCTCCCACAGGGTTTGAGGCGTTACTTAAAAAGAGTCGCCGGGGATTCGCACGTAGCCTTCCATGAGGACGCGTGCACTGCGGCTCATGATGGCTTTTTTCACCACCCATTCGCCGTTTTCCAGGCTGGCTTCAGCGCCGACGCGCAAGGTGCCGGACGGATGGCCGAAGCGCACTGCGTTACGCTCAACGCCGCCGGCTGCCAAATTTACCAGCGTCCCGGAAATCGCCGCCGCCGTGCCAATCGCCACCGCCGCAGTGCCCATCATCGCGTGGTGCAACTTGCCCATCGACAATGCCCGCACCAGCAAATCCACATCGTCCACGCCAATCGCCTTGCCGCTGGACGCCACGTAAGCCGCAGGCCTGGCCACAAATGCGACTTTCGGCGTGTGCTGCCGCTTGGCCGCTTCATCCAGACTGGAAATCAGGCCCATGCGCAACGCGCCGTAAGCGCGGATGGTTTCGAACATCTGCAACGCTTGCGAATCGCTGTTGATCGCGCCTTGCAGCTCGGTGCCGGTGTAGCCGATGTCTTCGGCGTTGACGAAAATCGTCGGAATCCCGGCATTGATCATGGTCGCCTTGAAGGTGCCGACACCCGGCACTTCCAGCTCATCGATCAGGTTACCGGTGGGGAACATCGAACCACCGCCGCCCTCTTCTTCCGCCGCCGGGTCCATGAATTCCACTTGCACTTCGGCGGCCAGGAAGGTCACGCCGTCGAGTTCGAAATCGCCGGTTTCCTGGACTTCACCGTTGGTGATCGGCACGTGCGCGATGATGGTCTTGCCAATATTGGCCTGCCACACGCGCACCACCGCCACACCGTTGTGCGGAATGCGACTGGCGTCGACCAGACCGTTGCTGACGGCGAACGAACCGACCGCTGCCGACAGGTTGCCGCAGTTGCCGCTCCAGTCGACGAAAGGCTTGTCGATGGACACCTGACCGAACAGGTAATCAACGTCGTGATCGGCCTTGATGCTTTTCGACAGGATCACGGTTTTGCTGGTGCTGGAAGTGGCGCCGCCCATGCCGTCGATCTGCTTGTCATAAGGGTCGGGGCTGCCGATCACCCGCAGCAATAAAGCGTCGCGGACCGGGCCGGGCACCTGAGCGACTTCAGGCAAATCCTGCAGGCAGAAGAACACGCCTTTACTGGTGCCGCCGCGCATGTAGGTAGCGGGGATTTTGATTTGTGGTGCGTGAGCCATGGTGCTCCTTACCGAAAGCATGGGACTTACAGTCCCATGCCCACATCAGTTGATTAAACGGCAACCGCCGACTCTTCGAGGAAGTCCTGAGCGAAACGCTGCAACACGCCGCCGGCCTCGTAGATCGACACTTCTTCAGCGGTATCGAGACGGCAAGTCACCGTCACCTCGACGCGCTCGCCGTTCTTGCGATGGATCACCAGCGTCAGGTCTGCGCGCGGTTTTCGCTCGCCGATCACGTCGTAGGTTTCGCTGCCATCGATCGCCAGGGTGTGACGGTCGGTGCCCGGTTTGAATTCCAGCGGCAGCACGCCCATGCCCACCAGGTTGGTGCGGTGAATGCGCTCGAAACCTTCGGCAGCAATCGCTTCCACACCCGCCAGTCGCACGCCTTTGGCCGCCCAGTCGCGGGACGAACCCTGACCGTAATCGGCGCCGGCAATGATGATCAGCGGCTGTTTGCGTTCCATGTAGGTTTCGATGGCTTCCCACATGCGCATTACCTGGCCTTCAGGCTCGACACGGGCCAGCGAGCCCTGCTTGACCTTGCCGTTTTCCACGACCATTTCATTGAACAGCTTCGGGTTGGCGAAGGTTGCACGCTGCGCGGTCAAGTGGTCGCCACGGTGCGTCGCGTAAGAGTTGAAATCCTCTTCCGGCAGGCCCATTTTCGCCAGGTATTCGCCAGCGGCGCTGTCGAGCATGATCGCGTTGGATGGCGACAGGTGATCGGTGGTGATGTTGTCCGGCAGCACCGCCAGCGGGCGCATGCCCTTGAGCGGACGCGCCCCGGCCAGCGCACCTTCCCAGTACGGCGGACGGCGGATGTAGGTGCTCATCTCGCGCCAGTCGTACAGCGGCGTGACTTTCGGGCCGGTGTCTTCATGGACGGCGAACATCGGAATGTAGACCTGACGGAACTGCTCAGGCTTGACCGAGGATTTCACTACCGCGTCGATTTCTTCGTCGCTTGGCCAGATGTCTTTGAGGCGGATCTCCTTGCCATCAACCACGCCGAGCACGTCTTTTTCGATATCGAAACGGATGGTACCGGCAATCGCATACGCGACTACCAATGGCGGCGAAGCAAGGAACGCTTGCTTGGCGTACGGGTGAATCCGGCCATCGAAGTTGCGGTTGCCCGACAGCACAGCGGTGGCGTACAGATCGCGGTCGATGATTTCCTGCTGGATCACTGGATCGAGCGCGCCGGACATGCCGTTGCAGGTGGTGCAGGCGAATGCGACGACACCGAAACCGAGCTGCTCCAGCTCGGTGGTCAGCCCGGCTTCATCGAGGTACAGCGCCACGGTTTTCGAGCCCGGCGCCAGCGAGGATTTGACCCACGGCTTGCGGGTCAGGCCGAGGCGGTTGGCGTTGCGTGCAATCAGGCCGGCAGCGATCACGTTGCGCGGGTTGCTGGTGTTGGTGCAACTGGTGATGGCGGCGATGATCACTGCGCCGTCCGGCATTTGTCCCGGGACTTCGTCCCACTGGCCGGAGATGCCTTTGGCCGCGAGATCCGAGGTCGCAACGCGAGCGTGCGGGTTGCTCGGGCCGGCCATGTTGCGCACGACAGAAGACAGATCGAAGCTCAGGCCACGCTCGTATTGCGCGCCTTTGAGGCTGTTCGCCCACAGCCCGGTGAGTTTGGCGTACTGCTCGACGAGCTGCACTTGCTGGTCTTCACGGCCAGTGAGTTTCAGGTAGTCGATGGTCTGCTGATCGATGTAGAACATCGCGGCAGTGGCGCCGTATTCCGGGGCCATGTTGGAGATGGTTGCGCGGTCGCCGAGGGTCAGCGCCGAGGCGCCTTCGCCGAAGAATTCCAGCCATGCGCCAACCACTTTTTGCTTGCGCAGGTATTCGGTCAGCGCCAGCACCATGTCTGTGGCGGTGATGCCCGGTTGCAGCTTGCCGGTCAGTTCGACGCCGACGCTTTCCGGCAGGCGCATCCACGACGCGCGGCCGAGCATTACGCTTTCGGCTTCGAGGCCGCCGACGCCGATGGCGATCACGCCCAACGCATCGACGTGCGGGGTGTGGCTATCGGTGCCGACGCAGGTGTCGGGGAAAGCCACGCCGTCACGCACCTGGATCACCGGAGACATTTTCTCCAGATTGATCTGGTGCATGATGCCGTTGCCCGGCGGGATTACATCAACGTTCTTGAAGGCCTTTTTGGTCCAGTTGATGAAGTGGAAACGGTCTTCGTTGCGACGGTCTTCGATGGCGCGGTTCTTCTCGAACGCCTGCTTGTCAAAACCGCCCGCTTCCACCGCCAGCGAGTGGTCGACGATCAATTGCGTCGGTACCACCGGATTGACCTGTGCCGGGTCGCCGCCCTGCAAGGCAATCGCGTCGCGCAGACCGGCGAGGTCGACCAGCGCAGTCTGGCCAAGAATGTCATGGCACACGACGCGGGCCGGGAACCACGGGAAGTCGAGGTCGCGTTTGCGTTCGATCAGTTGCTTCAGCGAATCGCTGAGCGTGGCCGGGTCGCAGCGACGCACGAGGTTTTCCGCCAGCACGCGCGAGGTGTACGGCAGGGTGTCGTAGCTGCCGGGCTGAATCGCCTCGACGGCCGCACGGGCGTCGAAGTAGTTCAGCGGGCTGCCGGGCAACGGTTTACGGAATTCTGTGTTCATCGGGTCAGGACTCGGGGCACGGTAGTTTCAAAGGGATGGCCAGACACCTGTTTAAAATTCACGCATAACCCTGTGGGAGCTGGCTTGCCAGCGATAGCGGTGGGCCAGTCACATCTATGCTGGATGTGACTCAGTCATCGCTGGCAAGCCAGCTCCCACAGGGATTTTGGTGAACTCTATTTCGGTGTTCAGGCCTCCCCCCACTCAGCGACGTTCGATTGGCACGAACTTGCGCTGTTCGACGCCGATGTACTCGGCGCTCGGGCGGATGATGCGGTTGTTGGCACGTTGTTCGAACACATGCGCGGCCCAGCCGGTCAGGCGCGAGCAGACGAAGATCGGCGTGAACAGCTTGGTCGGGATGCCCATGAAGTGGTACGCCGAAGCATGGTAGAAGTCGGCGTTCGGGAACAGCTTCTTCTGTTCCCACATGGTTTTGTCGATGGCTTCGGAGACCGGGAACAACACCTTGTCACCGACTTCGTCAGCGAGTTTTTTCGCCCAGCCCTTGATCACTTCGTTGCGCGGATCGCTGTCCTTATAGATCGCGTGGCCGAAGCCCATGATCTTGTCCTTGCGCTCAAGCATGCCGAGGGTGCCTTTGATCGCCTCTTCCGGCGACGAGAAGCGCTCGATCATTTCCATCGCCGCTTCGTTGGCGCCGCCATGCAGCGGACCGCGCAACGAACCGATGGCGGCGGTGACGCAGGAATACAGGTCGGACAGGGTCGAAGCACATACGCGAGCGGTAAACGTCGAAGCGTTGAATTCATGCTCGGCGTAGAGAATCAGCGAAACGTTCATCACCTTGACGTGCAGTTCGCTCGGCTTCTTGTCGTGCAGCAAGTGCAGGAAGTGGCCGCCGATGGTCGGCTCGTCGCTCACACAATTGATGCGTTTGCCGTCGTGGCTGAAGCGATACCAGTAGCACATGATGGCCGGGAACGCGGCCAGCAAACGGTCGGTCTTGTCACGTTGCTCGGAGAAGTCTTTCTCCGGCTCGAGGTTGCCGAGGAACGAGCAACCGGTGCGCATCACGTCCATCGGGTGAGCGTCAGCGGGGATGCGTTCCAGCACTTCTTTCAGCGCTTGCGGCAGGTCGCGCAGCTTGCCCAGTTTGCCTTGGTATTCGGCGAGTTGCGCTTTGCTCGGCAGTTCGCCGTAGAGCAGCAGATAAGCCACTTCTTCAAATTGTGCATCTGCCGCCAGTTCGCGCACATCGTAGCCGCGATAGGTCAGACCGGCACCGGCCTGGCCCACGGTGGAGAGTGCGGTTTGCCCGGCAACCTGGCCACGGAGCCCGGCGCCACTGAGTACTTTTGCTTCGGCCATTGTTTTCTCCAATTTTGAATTTGTTAGGGAGTACGGCTGCGACTTACTTCTTCGCGGCAAACAACGCATCGAGCTTCTGCTCGAACGTGTGGTAGTCGATGCGATCGTAAAGCTCCATGCGAGTCTGCATGGTGTCGATGACGTTCTGTTGCGTGCCGTCGCGGCGGATCGCGGTGTAGACGTTTTCCGCAGCCTTGTTCATCGCGCGGAACGCCGACAGCGGATACAGCACCAGCGACACGTCGGCACCGGCCAGTTGCTCGGTGGTGTACAGCGGCGTCGAGCCAAATTCGGTGATGTTGGCGAGGATCGGCGCCTTCACGCGATTGGCGAACAGCTTGTACATCTCAAGCTCGGTGATGGCTTCAGGGAAGATCATGTCGGCGCCGGCCTCGATGCACGCGGCAGCGCGATCCAGTGCCGATTCCAGACCTTCGACCGCCAGCGCATCGGTACGCGCCATGATCACGAAGCTGTCATCGGTACGGGCATCGACCGCAGCCTTGATCCGATCGACCATTTCCTGCTGCGAAACGATTTCTTTATTCGGGCGATGACCGCAGCGCTTGGCGCCAACCTGGTCTTCGATGTGAATCGCCGCCGCGCCGAACTTGATCATCGACTTGACGGTGCGCGCCACGTTGAACGCCGAGGAACCGAAACCGGTATCCACGTCCACCAGCAGCGGCAGATCGCAAACGTCGGTGATCCGGCGCACGTCGGTCAGCACGTCATCCAGACCGGTGATGCCCAGATCCGGCACGCCAAGGGAACCTGCGGCCACCCCGCCACCGGACAGGTAAATCGCCTTGAAACCCGCGCGCTTGGCCAGCAGCGCATGGTTGGCGTTGATCGCGCCGACCACTTGCAATGGATGCTCGCTAGCGACCGCATCGCGGAAACGCTGGCCTGGAGTGTTCTGCCTGGAACTCATGACTCACCTCGTTCAGTGGCTGTCTTATTGTGGGCGCCGTCCTGGTAATGACGGGCGATGTTGCGTTTCGAGGCGCCGATGTGACGGCGCATCAACAATTCCGCGAGCTCGCCGTCACGGTCGGCGATGGCATCGAGAATCCGGTGGTGTTCGGCAAAGGCCTGGCGCGGGCGGTTGGGCGTGGTGGAGAACTGGATACGGTACATGCGCACCAGTTGATACAGCTCGCCGCAGAGCATTTGCGTGAGGGTGCGGTTGCCGCTGCCCTGGATGATCCGGTAGTGGAAGTCGAAATCGCCTTCCTGCTGGTAATAGCCGACACCGGCCTGAAACGCCGCGTCGCGCTCATGGGTTTCGAGTACCCGGCGCAGTTCGTCGATTTCTTCGACGCTCATGCGCTCGGCGGCCAAGCGACAGGCCATGCCTTCGAGGGATTCACGGATTTCATAGAGTTCCAGCAACTCGGCATGGCTCAGCGATACCACTCGGGCGCCGACGTGCGGCACCCGCACCAGCAGGCGCTGGCCTTCGAGCCGATGGATCGCTTCACGCAGCGGGCCACGACTGATGCCATAGGTACGCGCCAGCTCCGGCTCGGAAATCTTGCTGCCCGGGGCGATCTCGCCCTTGACGATAGCGGCCTGAATGCGCCGGAAGACGTTTTCCGAAAGCGTCTCGGAATCGTCGCCGCTGAAGACCGGGGGGCCGAGTAGATCGAGCATGATTGTCGACACCTTTAAATCTAATGCGGCAAAAACTAGCTAATTAGCCCGCATCAGTCAAAGGAAAAATAGGTATTGTCGACAATCGTCTAATAACCCCGGGCAATCTTCCAATTGATCTAATCCCTGTGGGAGCGAGCCTGCTCGCGAAAGCGTAGTGTCATTCAGCATCTGCTCAGGATGACGCACCGCCTTCGCGAGCAGGCTCGCTCCCACAGGAATCCCCAAGGGTTATAGACCCCCTCGGGCGCTGGCGCCATAAAACCACCGTGCTAGAATGCCGCCCGCATTTGCTGGCCATTTGTACGGCTTGTCATAAAAAGCTGATAGGCACACGAAAGGGGTTTGCGCAGTCATTGCCAGGCACCTGAACCGAAAACGGAACGCTGCGCACCAGGATTTATGAGACTCAAGCCCTTCCCCACATTCTTTGCATTGTTTTGCCTGCCCGGCCTTGCCGCCGCGGGGGAAAAAACCGTGTACGGCCTCAACGAATACGCATCGCTTGATGGCATCAATCTGCAAGTCGCGGCCAAACTCGATACCGGCGCGAAAACCGCCTCGCTGAGCGCCCGCGACATCAAACGCTTCAAACGCAACGGCGAGTCCTGGGTGCGCTTCTATCTGGCCATCGACGCCGCGCATTCGCACCCGATTGAACGGCCGCTGGCGCGGGTCAGCAAGATCAAGCGCCGTGCCGGTGATTACGACCCGGACGAAGGCAAGAAGTACACCGCCCGCCCGGTAATCGAACTGGATATCTGCATGGGCACGGCGTTGCGCAGCATCGAAGTGAACCTGACCGACCGTAGTGCGTTCCAATACCCGCTTTTGATCGGCTCCGAAGCGCTGAAACGCTTCGATGCGCTGGTCGACCCCAGTCTTAAATACGCTGCCGGCAAACCTGCCTGCATTATCGCCGCTCATACCGCCGAGTAATTTCCATGCGTTCGCTTACCTTCCACCTGAAAATCCTGATCACCATCCTGGTGTTGCTGGGCGTTTCGGTTACGGCCTATCAGATTTTCGTGCTCGGCATCCCGGTGACCGAAGACGCCACCGACGACTTGTGGAACATCGACGCCAAAGTCGAGTTCGTCGCCAGCACCAAGGACCCGGTGAAGATCCAGATGTTCGTGCCGCCTCTGAGCCGCGATTACGTCAGCCTCAATGAGAGCTTCATCTCCAACAACTACGGTGTGGCGGTCAACCGCGTTGACGGCAACCGCAAGGTCACCTGGTCTGCGCGCCGGGCCAAGGGCAATCAGACGCTTTATTACCGTCTGGTGCTGACCAAGCGTTACACCGCAGAAAAATCCAAGATCAAAGGCCCGACCTTCCGCGACAGCATGGCCATCGAAGGCCCGGAGAAGATCGCCGCCGAAGCTCTGCTCGCGCCGATCCGCCAGCACTCGGCTGACGTCGAAACCTTCATCGGCGAAGCGATCAAACGCGTCAACAACCTCAACGACGACAACGTGAAGCTGCTGCTGGCCGGCGATCCGTCCACTGCGCACAAAGCCAAAATCGTCGAGCTGCTGTTGTCCATCGCCCACGTGCCAGTGGAAAAAGTCCACACCATCCGCCTGGTCGCCGATCAGCCGCAAACCCCTGAACTGTGGCTGCGCAGCTTCAATGGCAACGACTGGCTGTACTTCAATCCGGAAACCGGCGAGCAAGGCCTGCCAATCGACCGCCTGCTGTGGTGGACCGGTGATGAAAACCTGATCACCGTCGATGGCGGCAAGAAAGCCAACGTGACCTTCAGCCTGAACAACAGCGAGATGAACGCGATTCGTCTGGCCAAGCTGACCGACGAAAATACCGACGCCAACTTCCTCGAATACTCGCTGTACGGCTTGCCGCTGCAGACCCAGCAGACTTTCATGATCATGGTGATGATCCCGATTGGCGTGCTGGTGATTCTGATCCTGCGCAACCTGATCGGCCTGCAGACCCTCGGCACCTTTACTCCGGTGCTGATTGCCCTGGCCTTCCGCGAGACTCAGCTGGGCTTCGGCATTCTGCTGTTTACCGTGATAACCGCGCTGGGCCTGTCATTACGTTCGTATCTGGAACACCTCAAGCTGCAAATGCTGCCGCGACTCTCGGTGGTGTTGACGTTTGTGGTGGTGCTGATCGCGGCGATCAGTCTGTTCAGCCATAAACTCGGTCTGGAACGTGGTCTGTCGGTGGCGCTGTTCCCGATGGTGATTCTGACCATGACCATTGAACGTCTGTCGATCACCTGGGAAGAACGCGGTGCCAGCCATGCAATGAAAGTGGCGATTGGCACGCTGTTCGCCGCTTCCCTGGCGCACCTGATCATGACCGTGCCGGAGCTGGTGTACTTCGTGTTCACCTTCCCGGCGATCCTGCTGATTCTGGTCGGTTTCATGCTGGCGATGGGTCGTTATCGCGGCTACCGCCTGACCGAACTGGTGCGTTTCAAGGCTTTCCTGAAGAAGGCTGACGCCTGATGTTCGGTTTCTGGAAGACCTGGAAGGCCCTGGAAGCCCGGGGCATCATGGGCATCAATCGGCGTAACGCGGACTACGTGCTCAAGTACAACAAGCGCAGTCTGTACCCGATTGTCGATGACAAGATCATCACCAAGGAGCGCGCCATCGAGGCCGGCATTCATGTGCCGGAGCTGTATGGCGTGATCTCCACCGAGAAGGAAATCGACAAGCTCGGCGAGATCATCGGCGGGCGCAGCGACTTCGTGATCAAACCGGCGCAAGGCGCCGGCGGTGACGGCATTATTGTGGTGGCCGACCGTTTCGAAGGTCGCTATCGCACGGTGTCGGGCAAGATCATTGACCACGAAGAGCTTGAGCACCACATTTCCAGCATCCTCACCGGCCTCTATTCGCTGGGCGGCCACCGTGACCGCGCACTGATCGAATACCGCGTGACCCCGGACCAGATCTTCAAAAGCATCAGCTACGAAGGCGTGCCGGACATCCGCATCATCGTGCTGATGGGTTACCCGGTGATGGCGATGTTGCGCCTGCCGACTCGCCAGTCCGGCGGCAAGGCCAACCTGCACCAGGGCGCCATCGGCGTCGGCGTCGATCTGGCCACCGGCCTGACCCTGCGCGGCACCTGGCTGAACAACATCATCACCAAACACCCGGACACCACCAACGCGGTGGATGGTGTGCAACTGCCCTACTGGGACGGTTTCATGAAACTCGCTGCCGGCTGTTATGAGCTGTGCGGGTTGGGTTATATCGGTGTGGACATGGTGCTTGATCAGGAGAAAGGCCCGCTGATTCTTGAGCTGAATGCGCGGCCGGGGCTGAACATTCAGATTGCCAATGACTGCGGGCTGACGTTGCGCACGCATGCGGTTGAAGCGCATCTGGAAGAGCTGAAGGCGCGTGGTGTGACGGAGTCGGTTGAAGAGCGAGTGGCGTTTGTTCAGGAGTTGTTTGGGCATATTCCAGCCGTCGAAGGTTGATTCCAGACCGAGTCGAGGCCATCGCGAGCAGGCTCACTCCTACATTTGGAACGCATTCTCCTGTAGGAGTGAGCCTGCTCGCGATGGCTTATTCACAGCCACCACAGGATTCAACCCTGCCCCCCAACCTGCCAATTCCCGACATCCCCTCTAGGAGCAAATCCCCCAGAGGACTACAATCCCCACCCCGCCTCGATGGCCGATTTGCCCCGCCCATGTTGACCTGTTCCGTACACCCGCTGCCCTACCGCGCCAACCCCGCCGATTACTTCGCGGCGATCCGCCATGCACCCGGCGCCGTATTGCTCGACAGCGGCCGGCCGAGTGCCGACCGTGGTCGATATGACTTGCTCAGCGCCTGGCCGCTGGAGCAACTGGCCGTTCTGCCTGACGAAAGCGGCAGCCTTTTCCTGCAACGCCTGCGCACCGTTCTTACGCGTCTGGGTGAAGCGCAGTTGCCTGCGGAATATGAACTGCCGTTCGCTGGCGGTCTGATCGGCTATCTGAGCTACGACTTCGGTCGACATCTGGAAAATCTGCCGAGTCAGGCACGGGACGACCTGCAATTACCCGATGCGCGTTTTGGCCTGTACGACTGGGCGCTGGTCAGCGATCACCAGACGGCCAGCAGCCAATTGGTGTTTCATCCGTCGATCGATGAAAGTGAAAAACAGCGCCTGATTGAGTTGTTTACACAGCCGGTGTCCGCGACTTTGACGCCCTTCAAGCTCAACAACCCGATGACCGCCGATCTCTCAGCCGAAGACTATCGCCAGGCCTTCGAACGCATTCAGCAGTACATCCAGGCCGGTGACTGCTATCAGGTCAATTTCGCCCAGCGCTTTCGTGCGTCCTGCTCGGGAGATCCATGGTTGGCGTATTGCGCACTGCGCGCCGCTTGTCCGACGCCGTTCTCCGGTTTCCAGAGTTTGCCGGATAGCGGCGCGGTGTTGAGTCTGTCGCCGGAGCGCTTCGTCAAAGTCAGCCAGCGTCAGGTGGAAACCCGTCCGATCAAGGGCACTCGCCCGCGCGGCCTGACCCCGGCCGAAGA
Organism: Pseudomonas sp. NPDC087346; assembly: GCF_044744235.1. NCBI lineage: Bacteria > Pseudomonadati > Pseudomonadota > Gammaproteobacteria > Pseudomonadales > Pseudomonadaceae > Pseudomonas > Pseudomonas sp. NPDC087346. The sequence goes on along the minus strand of NZ_JBIUXX010000027.1, from coordinate 671 downwards.
TGCCGCCAACGCCGCCGAACTGCTGGCCAGCCCCAAGGATCGTGCGGAAAACCTGATGATCGTCGACCTGCTGCGCAACGATCTGGGGCGTACCTGCCGCACCGGTTCGGTTCGGGTGCCGGAGTTGTTCAGTCTGGAAAGCTATCCGAATGTGCATCACCTGGTCAGCAGCGTGACCGGTGAACTGGCGCAGGATCGCGATGCGCTGGATCTGATCGCTGGCAGCTTCCCGGGAGGCTCGATCACTGGCGCGCCGAAGATTCGGGCGATGCAAATCATCGACGAACTGGAACCGACCCGTCGGGGTTTGTATTGCGGATCATTGGTGTATCTGGATGTGCGCGGCGAGATGGACAGCTCCATCGCGATCCGCAGTTTGCTGGTGAAGGATGGTCAGGTGTGCTGCTGGGGTGGTGGCGGGATTGTGGCTGATTCGGAATGGGAGGCTGAGTATCAGGAGTCGATCACCAAGGTGAAGATCCTGCTGGAAACCCTGCAAAACCTCTGACAAATACAATCCCCTGTAGGAGCTGCCGAAGGCTGCGATCTTTTGATCTGGCTTTTCAAAAGCAAAGTCAAAAGATCGCAGCCTTCGGCAGCTCCTTGTATGTTGCTCCCACACCAATCGAGTGAGTCTAAGCTCGCTGGTGCGGACATACGAAGATGTGTTT
>NZ_JBIUXX010000026.1:52433-91050 GCF_044744235.1 Pseudomonas sp. NPDC087346 | reverse complement strand
AAAGAAACGTCATACTAAAACTAAAGCTTATAATGTAGAAAATACGAAAGCAATTGCCTACAATTTTGCAGGGCATTCTGTCTGGCCGTAGTGGCATTGGTCTGATCGAACACACCGACCTTTCTGCCTATTCCACCCGTTTTGGCGGCTCGGTAAAGGGCTTCAATGTCGAGGAATACCTGTCGGTCAAGGAAGCACGCAAGCTCGACCTGTTCATTCAGTACGGTCTCGCAGCGGGTTTTCAGGCGGTTCGCAATTCGGGTCTGGAAGTCACTGACGCCAACCGTGAACGCATTGGCGTGGCCATGGGTTCGGGTATCGGCGGTCTGACCAATATCGAAGAAACCAGCCGTACCTTGCATGAAACCGGCCCGCGTCGAATCTCGCCATTCTTCGTGCCTGGCTCGATCATCAATATGATTTCCGGTTTCCTGTCCATCCACCTCGGTGCACAGGGACCCAACTACGCCATCGCCACAGCGTGTACTACCGGTACGCACTGCATCGGCATGGCGGCGCGCAACATCATGTACGACGAAGCCGACGTGATGATTGCCGGCGGCGCTGAAATGGCCGCGTGCGGTCTGGGCATGGGCGGCTTCGGCGCGTCCCGTGCGCTGTCGACCCGCAACGACGAGCCGACCCGCGCCAGCCGTCCATGGGACAAGGGCCGTGACGGCTTCGTACTGTCCGACGGTGCCGGTGCTCTGGTGCTCGAAGAGCTGGAACACGCCAAGGCTCGTGGCGCGACCATCTATGCCGAGCTGATCGGTTTCGGTACCAGCGGTGACGCGTTCCATATGACCTCGCCACCCGCCGACGGCGCCGGTGCAGCTCGCTGCATCACCAATGCGCTGCGCGATGCGAAGATCAACGCCGATCAAGTGCAATACATCAACGCTCACGGCACCTCGACGCCGGCCGGTGACCTTGCCGAAGCCAATGCGCTGAAGAGCGTGTTCGGCGATCACGCCTACAAACTGGCAGTCAGTTCGACCAAGTCGATGACGGGTCACTTGTTGGGTGCGGCGGGTGCGGTCGAAGCGATCTTCAGTGTGCTGGCGATCAACAGCCAGGTAGCGCCGCCGACCATCAACCTCGAAGAACCGGACGAAGGCTGCGACCTTGATTTCGTGCCGCACACTGCGCGCAACATGGATATCGATGTCGTGCTGTCCAACTCCTTCGGATTTGGCGGCACCAACGGCACGTTGGCGTTCCGTCGGTTCGCCGGCTGATGGACAGCTGGGTCGACGGTCAACCGGCTGACGCTCTGTCGCTGAAAGATCGCGGCCTGGCTTACGGCGATGGTCTGTTCGAGACCATTGCCGTGCGTGGCGGCCAGCCATTGCTGCTGGATCGACACCTGACGCGTCTGGCCGATGGCTGTTCGCGTCTGGCCATCGCGGCCGATCTCGATCTGATCCGCAATGAAATTCTGGCCTACGCCACAGCGATGGGCGAGGGTGTTCTCAAGTTCATCCTTACCCGTGGCGACGGCTTGCGTGGTTATGCGCCCGATCCTGCGGCGCAGGGCCGACGCATTCTGCAAGGCAATCCTCCCGCCGCTTATCCCGCCACCAATGCCGAGTCGGGTATTCGTCTGTTTCCGTGCAGCACGCGCTTGTCTCGACAGCCATTGCTGGCCGGGCTGAAACACCTCAATCGTCTGGAACAAGTGCTCGCCCGTGCCGAATGGCAGGACAGCGAGCATGCCGAAGGCTTGATGCTGGATCTCGCCGGTCGCGTTGTCGAAGGCGTGTTCAGCAACCTGTTCCTGATACGCGATGGCGTGTTGATCACCCCGGATTTGAAACGCTGCGGTGTTGCCGGAGTGATGCGTGCCGAAATATTGTTTCAGGCCGAGTCATCGGGCATCCCCACGCAAATCACCGACATCAGCCTCGAACAGCTGCAATGGGCTGATGAAGTCTTCGTCTGTAACAGCGTTTATGGCGTCTGGCCGGTACGCGCCTACGCTGCACTGAGCTGGCCGGTTGGCCCGCTCACCCGTAAACTGCAAACCATTGCCCGCACGCTACTGGATGCCTGATTCGTGAGACGTAAACTCTTGCTGCTGCTGGAAACCGGACTGGTTCTGGCAGGGCTGCTGTTGGGCGCAAGCGCCTGGAAAATTCATTCGGCGCTGGAACAGCCGCTGAACATCGCGCAGGAAGAGCTGCTGGACGTGCCCAAGGGTTCGACTCCGACCAGAACTATCCTCGGGCTCGAAGCCGATGGCGTGATCAAGGACGCCTTCTGGTTGCGGGTCTACTGGCGTTTCAATCTTGCCGGCACGCCTATTCACAGTGGTGAGTACCGCATGCAGCCAGGCATGACCTTCAATGGTTTGCTCGACTTGTGGAAGCGCGGCGACGTCGTGCAGTACAGCCTGACCCTGGTCGAAGGCTGGAATTTCCATCAAGTGCGCGCCGCCATGGCCAAGGATGACAAAATCGAGCAGACCCTCAGCGGTCTGAGCGACAGCGAAGTGATGGAGAAAATCGGCCACCGGGGTGTATTTCCTGAAGGTCGGTTCTTCCCGGATACCTACCGTTTCGTGCGCGGCATGTCCGACGCAGAACTGCTGAAGAAGTCTTTTGATCGCCTTGATGAAGTGCTGGCCAAAGAGTGGGAAAACCGCTCTGCCGATGCGCCGTACAAGGAGCCTTATCAGGCGCTGATCATGGCCTCGCTGGTAGAGAAGGAAACCGGCGTTCCACAAGAGCGCGGGGAAATTGCTGGCGTGTTTGTGCGGCGGATGGCGCTGGGCATGCAATTGCAGACCGATCCGACAGTGATCTATGGCCTGGGTGATCGCTACACCGGCAAACTGACCCGTGCGCATCTCAAAGAGCCGACGGCGTACAACACCTATGTCATTCCGGGGTTGCCGCCGACGCCGATTGCGATGGTCGGGCGCGAGGCGATTCACGCGGCGTTGAATCCGGTGGAAGGCACCAGTCTCTACTTCGTCGCCCGTGGCGATGGCAGCCACGTGTTCTCTGACGATCTGGATGCGCACAACACTGCGGTACGCGAATTTCAACTCAAGCGGCGAGCGGATTACCGTTCGAGCCCGGCACCGGCCGTAACGCCTGCGGCTGCACCTGCCGAGGCCATACCCGCGGCGTCACCCGATACCGCGCCGGAAGTGCTGCCACAGGTTGCGCCGCAGGAACCGGCGCCAGCTCCGCAAGCGACTCCCGCGCCAGACGCTGCTGCTCCACAAAACACGCAATGACTTTGATTAAGGACTGCCTGTGACTGGCTTGTTTATTACCCTGGAAGGCCCGGAAGGCGCCGGCAAGAGCACCAACCGCGAATACCTCGCCGAGCGTCTGCGCGCCGAAGGTATCGAGGTGCTGCTGACCCGCGAGCCCGGTGGTACGCCATTGGCCGAACGGATTCGCGAAGTGCTGCTGGCCCCGGCCGACGAAGTCATGAACCCGGACACAGAGTTGCTGTTGGTATTTGCCGCGCGCGCCCAACATCTGGCCGAGGTGATTCGCCCGGCGCTGGCTCGCGGTGCGGTGGTGCTGTGTGATCGGTTTACCGATTCGACTTACGCTTATCAGGGTGGTGGTCGTGGCCTGTCGCTGGAGCGCATCGCGACCCTGGAAACCTTCGTGCAGGGCGATCTGCGACCAGACCTGACACTGATTTTCGATCTGCCGGTGGAAATCGGTCTGGCCCGTGCCAGCGCCCGTGGCCGTCTGGATCGTTTCGAGCTGGAAGGCCGAGCGTTTTTCGAAGCGGTGCGCGGGGCGTTCCTCAAACGTGCTGAAGCCGATCCGGCGCGTTATGTGCGGGTCGATGCCGGTCAGCCGTTGATGCAGGTTCAGCAATCGCTGGATGCCTTGCTACCGCGTCTGCTGGAGTTGGCTCGTGGCTGAAGCCTATCCATGGCAGGACAGTCTCTGGCAGCAACTGGCCGGACGTAGCCAGCATGCCCACGCGTATCTGCTGCACGGCCCGGCCGGGATCGGCAAGCGAGCGCTGGCCGAACGCTTGATGGCCAATCTGCTGTGTCAGCGTCCGGTAGCGCTTGAGGCGTGCGGCGAATGCAAATCTTGCATGCTGCTCAAGGCTGGCAGCCATCCGGATAATTACATTCTCGAACCCGAAGAAGCCGATAAGGCAATCAAGGTCGATCAGGTGCGCGACCTGGTCAGTTTCGTGGTGCAGACCGCGCAAATGGGCGGGCGCAAAGTGGTGTTGATCGAGCCGGTGGAGGCGATGAATGTCAACGCCGCCAACGCCTTGCTCAAGAGCCTCGAAGAGCCGTCCGGCAATACCGTGTTGCTGCTGGTCACTCACCAGCCGAGCCGTTTGTTGCCGACGATCAAGAGCCGTTGCGTGCAGCAGGCCTGTCCGTTGCCGGGCGAAGCCATGAGCCTGAAATGGCTGAGTGAGGCGCTGCCGGAGTGTTCTGAAGAAGAGCGTGTCGAATTACTGACCCTGGCTGCCGGCTCACCATTGGCGGCGGTCAAGCTTCAGTCGCAGGGTGTACGCGAACAGCGTGCGCAAGTGGTCGAAGGGGTGAAGAAACTGCTCAAGCAGCAGCAATCGCCGACGCAACTGGCCGAAGAATGGAAAAACATTCCGATGCTGCGCCTGTTCGACTGGTTCTGTGACTGGTCGAGCCTGATCCTGCGTTATCAGCTGACGCAGGATGAAACAGGCCTCGGTCTGACCGACATGCGCAAGGTCGTGCAGTACCTGGCGCAGAAAAGTGCTCAGGGCAAAGTCTTGGAGATTCAGGACTGGATTCTCGCTCAGCGCCAGAAAGTCCTGAGCAAGGCCAACCTCAATCCGGCATTGTTGCTGGAAGCGTTGTTGGTGCAATGGGCGGGATTGCCTGGCCAAAGATAAGAATGTGTACCTAGACTCTGAACATCAGCAGTGGAGGTCAACATGAATGAACCCGTCAGCCCGGGGCCGCGCAACGGCATATTGTCCCTGACCATCAAGGACAAGTCGGTGCTCTACGCGGCCTACATGCCATTCATCAGGAACGGTGGCTTGTTCATCCCGACCAACAAAAGCTACAAGTTGGGCGACGAGGTGTTCATGCTGCTGAACCTGATGGATGAAGCAGAGAAGATTCCGGTGGCCGGCAAAGTGGCCTGGATCACCCCCAAAGGTGCGCAAGGCAATCGCGCCGCCGGTGTCGGCGTGCAGTTCAACGAGGGCGACAACACCGCCCGCAGTCGCATCGAAACCCATCTGGCCGGAGCACTCAAGTCCGACCGTCCCACTCATACGATGTAAGTTGCAGCCTCTTTTATGCTCGTAGATTCCCATTGTCACCTTGATCGCCTCGACCTTGCCGCCCATGACGGCTCTCTGGATGCTGCGCTGGATGCGGCCCGCGAGCGCGGTGTCGGCCACTTCCTGTGCATTGGCGTCAGCGCCGATAATGCCGCCGACGTCAAAGCCCTGGCTGAGCGTTACGACGACGTCGATTGTTCGGTTGGCGTGCATCCACTGGATGTGCAGCCGGGCGCGGCTCCGGCGCTGGACTGGCTGCTGCATGAACTCAATCACCCGAAAGTGGTGGCGATTGGTGAAACCGGTCTGGATTATCACTACGAGCCAGAAGCCGCCGAATTGCAGCAGGCGTCGTTCCGCCTGCATCTGCACGCGGCGCAGCAGACCGGCAAACCGGTGATCATCCATACCCGTGGCGCCCGCGCCGACACGCTTGAGTTGTTGCGCGAAGCGGCGCTGCCCCAGGCCGGTGTGCTGCATTGCTTCACCGAAGACTGGGACATGGCCAAGGCTGCGCTGGACATGGGTTATTACATTTCCCTGTCGGGCATCGTCACATTCCGTAATGCCGATGCTCTGCGCGATGTCGCGAGTAAGGTGCCGGCGGACCGTCTGTTGGTGGAAACTGACTCGCCGTATCTGGCGCCCATTCCCTATCGCGGCAAACCGAATCTGCCGCAGTATGTGCGCGAAGTGGCAGAGTTTCTGGCGATGCTGCGCGGTGAGAGCTACGACCGATTTGCCGAGCAGACCACGGAGAACTTCAAGCGGTTGTTCCCGCTGGCTCATGTGAAAGGCTGAATCGCAGGCAAAAAAAACCCGGGTTCTGGGGGGTGAATCCGGGTTAAGACCATTAGGAGTAAAACAAAGGCACGCGGTCCCTTGGTACCTTTATCGGCGCGACACTTGGGGGAGATGTCGCCCGACAGTTGAAGTATTGATCAGTCTGGCGCGCAGTCCAGTTAGCCGGTCGTGGTTTTTAAACAAATTTGGAATACGTTCGCTTCAGTTGAGTTCTCATTGGGGCCTGAACGTTCTCAAAATGAACAAGAAACACAGATATGGTCGGATGATCCGTGCATTTTTGCGCAAGTTAGGCATAATACGCGGCTTCGAATTTTGACCCTTTCAGACCTTTTCTTATGCATAAAGAACCTCGTAAGGTCCGTGAATTTCGTCGCCGTGAGCAAGAAATTCTCGATACCGCGCTCAAGCTGTTCCTCGACCAAGGTGAAGACAGTGTCACCGTCGAGATGATTGCTGATGCCGTGGGTATCGGCAAAGGCACGATCTACAAGCACTTCAAATCCAAGGCCGAGATCTATCTGCGCCTGATGCTCGATTACGAGCGCGATCTGAACGAGCTGCTGCACTCGGCCGATGTCGACAAGGACAAGGAAGCGCTGTCCCGCGCCTACTTCGAATTCCGCATGCGTGACCCGCAACGCTATCGCCTGTTCGATCGCCTCGAAGAGAAGGTGGTCAAGGGCAATCAAGTGCCGGAAATGGTCGAGGAACTGCACAAGATCCGTGCCTCGAACTTCGAACGCCTGACCTTGTTGATCAAGGGCCGCATCAGCGAAGGCAAGCTTGAAGACGTGCCGCCATACTTCCATTACTGCGCGGCCTGGGCGCTGGTGCACGGCGCGGTGGCGCTGTATCACTCGCCGTTCTGGAGCAATGTGCTGGAAGATCAGGAGGGTTTCTTCCAGTTCCTGATGGACATTGGCGTTCGCATGGGCAACAAGCGCAAGCGCGATCCCGAAACCCCAGCCAGCTAAGGTATTCACTTCCCTTATTGCGCCATGATTTTGCTACATGGCGCAGTACCGCAGGAATATACTCAGGCATAGGGCTTGCTAAAACTTGATTTGTGAGTCAAGTTTTACGCGCTCGATTTTCTTTCGCCGGAGTGATCATGATCGTTGACCGTCAAGGCAGGCGTTTTCGCAATTTGCGCATCAGCCTGACCTCAGCCTGCAATTACGCTTGCACCTACTGCGTGCCCAACGGCAAGCGGCTGGTGGCTGCGCAGGATGAACTGTCGGCCGAGGCCATGGCACGCGGCGTGGCCTATCTGATCGAAGCCGCCGGCATTGAACGGCTGCGCATCACTGGCGGTGAGCCGCTGGTCAGCCCGAAACTCGAATCCTTCATGACCGCCGTCGGCCAGATGGGCCTCGAAGACATCAGCCTGACCACCAACGGCCAGCTCCTCGCGAAGAAACTGCCGCTGCTGGTGGATGCCGGTCTGCGGCGGATCAACGTTTCCCTCGATACCCTGGATGCCAGCGCGTTCCGCACTATCGCCCGTGGCGGCGATCTGGCGACTGTGCTGGATGGCATGGATCAAGCGGCGGCGGCCGGACTGAAGATCAAGGTCAACATGGTGCCATTGCGCGGGCAGAACCTCGATCAGGTGATGCCGCTGCTCGACTATTGCCTGGAGCGTGGCTACGAGTTGCGCTTTATCGAGCTGATGCGCATGGGCCATCTGGCCAGCGACTCCAATGCCTTCCTGCAGCAGTTCGTCAGCCTTCAGCAATTGCTGGAACTGATCGGCGAGCGCTACGAGTACGCGCAGGCCGATGCACCGGTCGATGCCACTGCCGTGCGTTACGCGATTGCCGGACGCGGCCATTTCGGCGTGATCGCCAATGAAAGCGTGCCGTTCTGCCGGACCTGCTCGCGTCTGCGTCTGTCCTCCACGGGTTGGTTGCATGGCTGCCTGTCGTCGAGCAATCGTCACTATGTCGGGGATTTGCTCGACAAGCCGCGCCATCAAGCACTGCCAGCGCTGCAACGGCTGTTGGTCAAGGCTTTGGGCGACAAGCAGGAAGTGGCGTTCTCTGGTGGCGCAACCGTGATGAAAATCATCGGCGGCTGATACTCCCATTCGCGAGCAGGCTCGTTTCCACATTGGAATACTTTCCCCTGTGGGAGCGAGCTTGCTCGCGAATGTGGCGTAAAACTCGATCAACATCTTGAGCTGGCGCAAAAGCTGCATCCAACGCCCATTCGCCGGTTTTCCGTCACCGGCTTCTGGAGGATGAGGATGCGTAGCCTGGTTTTGCTGCTGGCCGTTTTGGCGCTTGGCGGCTGTATGACTGTCAGCGATATGGCCGAGGGCACTCGCTATCAAATGAGCGACGCGGGCCTGCTCGACCATAGCGACAGCCGTCGTGTGAATAATCTGCGCATTCAGCCGGACTCGTTCATTTACATTGCCCAAGGTGCTTTCGCGCCGCCGGGCGGTTCCTATCCGCGTCCGAACGTGGTGGCCGAAGAGGCCTTCAAGGGCTTTGTCGAATACTTCCCGATGGTTCGCCGTGCTCGTGCTCCGGAAGGTCTCGACCAGGCGATGGGCGAAGCCCGCGATGCTGGCGCCCATTATCTGCTGTACACCCGTTTCGCCAAGGCTGATGACCGTATCGGCAACTCCGATGAGTGGCTCGATCAGGAGGCTGTGGATCGCCTCGGCATCGACGGCGGGGTGATTCAGATCATGTTGATCGAGACCAGCACCCAGTATTTGATCGATACTGCACGGATCAAGAGTCGTGGCGGTTTACTGACGTTCCACGACAACAAGCCTGAAGACCTGATCGGCCCGCCGCTGGAACAATACGCACGCAGTCTGCTGGGTATCAGCGACCAATAAAACCAAGGAGAACGCCATGAGTGGCCCGCAAAAAGCCAATGACCTGTTGGGACAAATCCCCAAAACCAAAGGCTTGCCGCCGGTGCACTTGTGGAACCCGGACTTCTGCGGCGACATCGATATGCGCATTGCCCGGGATGGCACTTGGTATTACCTGGGCACGCCAATCGGGCGCAAGCCGATGGTCAAACTGTTCTCCACAATCATGCGCCGCGACGGCGATGATTATTTTCTGATTACTCCGGTAGAGAAAGTCGGGATCAAGGTCGATGACGCGCCATTTGTGGCCGTTGCCGTGGAGGTCGAAGGCGAGGGCGAGGCGCAGTTGCTGCGCTTTACCACCAACGTCGAAGAGACCGCCGAAGCAGGTCCTGAGCATCCGATCCGCGTCGAGATCGACCCGGTGACTCAAGAGCCCGCGCCCTACGTGCATGTGCGCACCAACCTCGAAGCGCTGATCCATCGCAACGTGTTCTACCAATTGGTCGAACTGGCGGTCAGCCGCGAAATCGATGGCCAGCGCTGGTTGGGCGTCTGGAGTGGCGGCGAGTTCTTCCGCATCGGCCTCGAGCCCTGATACAAAACCTGTAAGAGTGAGCCTGCTCGCGATAGCGGTCGTTCAGCAACAATGATGTTGGCTGACCCACCGAGTCGCGAGCAGGCTCGTTCCTACAGGTTTTTTGTGTATTGACTCCCAATCATATGATGATTAGCGTAAGCACCCATCGCGAACCGCTTTGAGGTGTCCATGTCCAGCAGCTTTCATGCATCAACGGTCGACTGGCTGGGTGGCTGGATTGCCGCCGGCCAGGTGAAGCCGGGGCAGACGATCAAGGTCGAGGCCGATCTGGGCGAACAGCTCGGGGTCAGCCGCACGGTTATCCGCGAAGCGATCAAAACCCTTGTTGCCAAAGGCATGCTCGAAGTCGGGCCGAAAGTCGGCACCCGGGTATTGCCGGTTCGGCGCTGGAATCTGTTCGATCCGCAAGTCGTCGGTTGGCTGTCGCGCAACGGCCTGCCGGAAAATTTCGTCGATGACCTGCTCGACCTGCGCCGCACCATCGAACCGATGGCCGTGCGCTGGGCCTGCGAGCGCGCCACCGTCGAGCAAGTCGAAGCCGTGCAACTGGCTTACAACGCACTGGAGCGGGCAGTCGCCAGCGGCGTCGATTACAACCGCGCCGACCAGTCCTTCCACGAATGCATTCTCGCCGCCAGCCACAACCAGTTCATCGAACAAATGGTCCCGGCGCTCGGCGCATTGCTCGCGGTGTCTTTTGAAGTGTCCGCCGCCGACCCCGACGAATTGCGCCGCACGCTGCCAATCCACAAAGACATGGCCGATGCCATCGCCGCCCGTGATTCTGCCCGGGGCGTTTGGGCCTGCATGACTCTGATCGACAACGCAGACCTGGCGATCAAACGCTTCTACCCCCAGGTCATAGCCGACAAAAAAGCCAGCTGACACAAAATAATCCCCCTGTGGGAGCTAGCCTGCTAGCGATGACGGCATCACATGCGACAAGGGTGTCGCCCGCTATCGCCAGCAGGCTAGCTCCCACAAAAAACAAGAAGGATTCGATATGACCTGGACCGCCCTGACCCAACACCGCGCCCAACTCGGTGAAGGCCCATTCTGGGACGCGCCGACCCAAGCGCTGTACTGGGTCGATATCGCCGGCAAACAGGCATTGCGCCTGATCGGCCAGAACGTGCAGATCTGGCAGATGCCCGAGCACGTTTCAGCGTTCATTCCGTGCGCCAGCGGCGATGCACTGGTCACCCTGAGCAGCGGCGTCTATCGACTGGATCTCGATTCCCCGGGACTGGAACCGCGTCTGACACTGTTCTGCGTAGCCGACCCGCAACCCGGCAACCGCCCCAACGAAGCCCGCTGCGACGGTCAAGGCCGACTTTGGCTGGGCACCATGCAAAACAACATCGGTGAGCAGGGCGAAGATTTGCCAATCAACCGCCGCAGCGGTGGCCTGTTCCGCATCGATCCCGACAAGCGTGTCACGCCGCTGCTGCGTGGCCTGGGGATTCCCAACACCTTGCTATGGAGCGATGACGGCAGCCAGTTGCTGTTCGGCGACAGCCTCGACAGCACTCTCTACCGCTACTTCGTTCGTACCGACGGCAATCTCGATCCAGCACAAGTCTGGTACGGCCCCGATCAACACGGCGGGCCGGACGGTTCGGCAATGGACGCCGAAGGCTATATCTGGAATGCGCGCTGGGATGGCAGCTGCCTGCTGCGCCTGTCGCCCGAGGGCAACGTCGACCGGGTCATTGATTTGCCCGTCAGCCGTCCGACCAGTTGCGTATTCGGCGGTGAAGACTTGAAAACCCTGTACATCACCAGTGCCAAAAGTCCGCATAACCATGCACTGGACGGCGCGGTGCTGTCGCTGCGGGTCGATGTCCCGGGAAAAATGTGCACAAGGTTTGCCGATTAAATCCCAAAATATGGGATGCAAAATTATATATTGAGATTATTTGGCGGTCGGGTTTATAGTCGGCTCCAGCAGTAACAAGCACTCACACTTAAAAAGAACAAAACAGGTGAAGTGATGCAGCGAATCTCTACCGCACTCCCTTGCGGAGTGTTGATCCATGGCTGAGCCTCTGTCCTTGCCGCCGGTGCCTGCGCCGCCGAAAGGTGAGCGGCTGAAAAACAAGGTCGTGCTGTTGACCGGTGCCGCCCAAGGCATCGGTGAAGCCATCGTCGCCAGCTTCGCCGCTCAGCAGGCGAAACTGGTGATCAGCGACATCCAGGCCGAAAAAGTCGAGAAAGTCGCCGCGCACTGGCGCGAGCAAGGCGCCGATGTCCAGGCGATCAAGGCCGACGTGTCGCGCCAGCATGACCTGCATGCCATGGCGAAGCTTGCCGTCGAACTGCACGGGCGCATCGATGTGTTGGTCAACTGTGCCGGGGTCAACGTATTCCGTGATCCGCTGCTGATGACTGAAGAAGACTGGCATCGTTGCTTCGCCATCGACCTCGACGGCGCCTGGTATGGCTGCAAAGCCGTGCTGCCGCAGATGATCGAACAAGGCATCGGCAGCATCATCAACATCGCCTCGACCCATTCCAGCCACATCATTCCCGGTTGCTTCCCGTACCCGGTGGCCAAACATGGCTTGCTCGGGCTGACCCGCGCCCTCGGTATCGAATACGCCGCCAAGGGAATTCGCGTCAACGCCATCGCCCCGGGTTATATCGAAACTCAACTCAACGTCGATTACTGGAACGGATTTGCCGATCCGCACGCAGAACGTCAGCGTGCGTTCGATTTGCATCCGCCGAAACGCATCGGCCAGCCGAGCGAAGTGGCGATGACCGCCGTTTTCCTGGCCAGTGATGAAGCGCCGTTCATCAATGCCTCGTGCATCACCATCGATGGTGGCCGCTCGGTGATGTACCACGACTGAGCGGATTGGCTTTGGTGCGGAGGAGTCCGTCTGAAATCCAATCATCATATGATTTGGCTTTTTTCATCATGCTTCACAGGAACATGCTTTAACGCTTTTCAAATAATGCTCAAAAAAAATAACAAGGAGTCTGCTTATGAAACGTCGTTTCGGGATTCGTACCCTGTGCAGTACCGCGCTCGCGGTTACCGCATTCAGCCTCAGCAGTTCGCTGCTCGCCGCCGATACCGTGAAAATCGGTTTCCTGGTCAAACAAGCCGAAGAGCCATGGTTCCAGACCGAATGGGCCTTCGCCGAGAAAGCCGCCAAGGACAAAGGCTTCGAACTGATCAAGATCGCCGTGCCTGACGGCGAGAAAACCCTTTCGGCCATCGACAGCCTGGCGGCCAACGGTGCCAAGGGCTTTGTGATCTGCCCGCCGGACGTGTCGCTCGGCCCGGCAATCATGGCCAAAGCCAAACTCAATGACCTGAAAGTGATGGCCGTCGACGACCGTTTTGTCGACGCCAATGGCAAGTTCATGGAAGACGTGCCGTATCTGGGCATGGCCGCGTTCGAAGTCGGCCAGAAGCAGGGCGCCGCAATGGCCGCCGAAGCGAAAAAGCGTAACTGGGACTGGAAAGACACCTACGCGGTGGTCAACACCTACAACGAACTCGACACCGGCAAAAAACGCACCGACGGCTCGGTCAAAGCCCTCGAAGACGCTGGCATGCCGAAAGAGCACATCCTCTTTGCCGCCCTGAAAACCCTCGACGTACCGGGCAGCATGGACGCCACCAACTCGGCGCTGGTGAAACTGCCGAGCGCGGCGAAGAACCTGATCATCGGCGGCATGAACGACAACACCGTGCTTGGCGGCGTGCGCGCCACCGAAGCGGCAGGGTTTGCCGCAACCAACGTGATCGGCATTGGCATCAACGGCACCGACGCCATCGGCGAGTTGAAAAAGCCTAACAGCGGTTTCTTCGGTTCGATGCTGCCGAGCCCGCACATCGAGGGCTACAACACCGCCAGCATGATGTTCGAGTGGGTCACCACCGGCAAAGAGCCGCCAAAATACACGGCGATGGACGACGTCACCCTGATCACCCGCGAGAACTTCAAGCAAGAGCTGGAAAAAATCGGCTTGTGGAACTGACGCAGTAACGGCCCGGGTAGCCGGGCCGTTTGATCGGTGTGAAGAGGTGGCTTTATGCACGCGCAAGTACAGACACACGAACACGGTTTGACTGAGCGGGGTGGCAGCCTGCGCTTCAACGGGATCGGCAAGACCTTTCCCGGTGTGAAAGCGCTGGATGGCATCAGCTTCGTCGCCCATCCGGGGCAGGTTCACGCCTTGATGGGCGAGAACGGCGCCGGTAAATCGACCCTGCTGAAAATTCTCGGGGGTGCCTACATTCCCAGCAGTGGCGAGTTGCAGATCGGCGAGCGGACGATGGCTTTCAAGTCCACCGCCGACAGCATCAGCAGCGGCGTCGCGGTGATTCACCAGGAGTTGCATCTGGTCCCGGAAATGACCGTCGCCGAGAACCTGTTTCTCGGCCATCTGCCGGCGAGTTTCGGCCTGATCAATCGCGGGGCGCTGCGCCAGAATGCCTTGGCTTGTCTCAAGGGCCTGGCCGATGAAATCGATCCGCAGACCAAAGTCGGGCGCCTGTCTCTCGGCCAGCGGCAACTGGTGGAAATCGCCAAGGCACTGTCACGCGGCGCACATGTGATCGCGTTCGACGAACCGACCAGCAGCCTTTCGGCGCGCGAGATCGACCGTTTGATGGCGATCATTGGCCGCTTGCGCGACGAGGGCAAAGTGGTGCTCTACGTCTCCCATCGCATGGAAGAAGTGTTCCGCATCTGCGATGCAGTGACCGTGTTCAAGGATGGCCGCTACGTGCGCACATTCGAGGACATGAGCCAGTTGACCCACGATCAACTGGTGACGTGCATGGTCGGTCGCGACATTCAGGACATCTACGATTACCGCGACCGTCCGCGTGGCGCGGTGGCGCTGAAAGTCGATGGTCTGCTCGGGCCGGGCCTGCGTGAGCCGGTGAGTTTCGAGGCGCACAAAGGCGAAATTCTCGGCTTGTTCGGACTGGTCGGGGCAGGGCGCACCGAGTTGTTTCGCTTGCTCAGTGGTCTGGAGCGCAACACCGCCGGAAGCCTCAAGCTGCGCGGTCATGACCTGAAGCTGCGCTCGCCGCGTGACGCGATTGCGGCCGGGATTCTGCTGTGTCCGGAGGACCGCAAGAAGGAAGGGATTATTCCGCTGGCCAGCGTCGCCGAGAACATCAACATCAGTGCGCGGGGCGCCCATTCCGGCTTTGGCTGCCTGATCCGTGGGCTGTGGGAAAAGGGCAACGCCGACAAGCAGATCAAGGCGCTGAAGGTGAAAACACCCCACGCCGGGCAACAGATCAAGTTTCTCTCCGGCGGCAATCAGCAGAAGGCCATTCTCGGTCGCTGGTTGTCGATGCCGATGAAAGTCCTGCTGCTCGACGAGCCGACCCGTGGCATCGATATCGGGGCCAAGGCCGAGATCTACCAGATCATCCATAACCTGGCTGCCGATGGCATTGCGGTGATCGTGGTGTCCAGCGATCTCATGGAGGTCATGGGCATTTCCGACCGCATTCTGGTGCTGTGCGAAGGCGCGTTGCGCGGCGAAGTCAGCCGCGCCGAGGCCAATGAATCCAACTTGCTGCAACTGGCTTTGCCGCGCCAACGCGCTGACGGCGTGGCGAACTGAGAGGTGACTATGATGACGACCCAAAACAAAACCCTGCCAACCGAGCGCAAACCTCTGGACATGCGCCGCTTCCTCGATGATTGGGTCATGTTGCTGGCCGCCATCGGCATTTTTGTCGCTTGTACCTTGTTGATCGACAACTTCCTTTCACCACTGAACATGCGCGGCCTCGGCCTGGCGATTTCCACCACCGGGATTGCCGCGTGCACCATGTTGTATTGCCTGGCGTCTGGGCACTTCGACTTGTCGGTGGGCTCAGTGATTGCCTGCGCCGGCGTGGTCGCGGCAGTGGTGATGCGTGACACCAACAGCGTGTTTCTCGGCGTTTGCGCGGCGCTGTTGATGGGGCTGGTTGTCGGGCTGATCAACGGGATTGTGATCGCCAAGTTACGAGTCAATGCGTTGATCACCACGTTGGCGACCATGCAAATCGTCCGTGGTCTGGCCTACATTTTTGCCAACGGCAAAGCAGTGGGTGTGTCGCAGGAATCGTTCTTCGTGTTTGGTAACGGCCAGTTGTTCGGCGTGCCGGTGCCGATTCTGATCACCATCGTCTGCTTCCTGTTCTTCGGCTGGCTGCTGAATTACACCACCTATGGTCGCAACACCATGGCCATTGGCGGTAATCAGGAAGCGGCGTTGCTGGCCGGGGTGAATGTTGATCGCACCAAGATCATCATCTTCGCTGTGCATGGCTTGATCGGTGCGTTGGCCGGGGTGATTCTGGCCTCGCGGATGACCTCGGGGCAGCCGATGATTGGCCAGGGGTTTGAGCTGACGGTGATTTCCGCATGCGTGCTCGGCGGGGTGTCGTTGAGTGGCGGGATCGGCATGATTCGGCATGTGATTGCCGGGGTGTTGATTCTGGCGATCATCGAGAATGCGATGAACCTGAAGAACATCGACACGTTCTACCAATACGTAATTCGTGGCTCGATCCTGCTGTTGGCGGTGGTCATCGACCGTCTAAAACAAAGGTAACCCGCATTCCCCCTGTAGGAGTGAGCCTGCTCGCGATAGCGTCCCTTCAGCCACATCGATGCTAGATGTGCCAACGTCATCGCGAGCAGGCTCACTCCTACAATAGATCGCGCAGTCTCCCGCCTCTCGTCACCTTCCCCAAATATTCCTTGCTCATACAAGCCCGTTTCGGTTATCAATTTGTACATGATTAGACAGGTACGATTTGACAAGAAACAACGGGTGGTCGACGAACTCGTACGACGCATCGAAAGCGGCCTCATGGAGGACGGCTTTCTGTTGCCCGGCGAGCATCAGTTGGCTCAGGAATTCAAGGTCAGCCGTGGCACGTTGCGCGAAGCGCTGGCCGAGTTGAAAAGGCGCAATTACATCGCCACGCAAAGTGGTGTCGGCTCCATCGTCACCTATGACGGAGTGGTGCTCGACCAGCGCAGCGGCTGGGCGCAGGCGCTGGCCGACACCGGGGCGATGATCAATACCGAAGTGCTGCGTCTCGAAGCCGTGACCCGGCCCGATCTGCTGGCGATGTTCGGCACTGATAAATTCATCACCCTCGACCGTCGCCGCCGTTCCAACGAAGGCACGCTGGTGTCGCTGGAGCGTTCGTTGATGCCCGCCACCGGTGGCCTCGAAAGCCTGCCGCTTGTTGGTCTGATCGACAACTCGCTGACTATCACGCTTGCGGCCTACGGCTACATCGGCGAGCGCGGCGATCAGTGGATCGGCGCCGAACCGTTGAATGCCGTCGACGCCGAACTGCTCGGTCGCCCGCAAGGCACGGTGTTCCTCAAAGCTCTGCGCACTACTTACGACCGGCAGAACCGTTTCATGGAACAGGTCGAAAGCCTGCTCGATCCGGTGCATTTCCGTCTGCACCTGCAATTTGGAGCCTCGAAATGACTGCGCTCAATCGTGCCCTCGGTGCGTTTTATGGCCTGGCCCTTGGCGACGCGCTGGGCATGCCGACTCAATCGCTGGACCGCGAAACCATCAAATCGCGCTTCGGCCAGATCACCGATCTGCAAGACGCCGGCCCGCTGCAACCGATTGCCGCCAACATGCCCAAGGGCTCGATCACCGATGACACCGAACAGGCGATTCTGGTCGGCGAATTGTTGGTTGAAGGCGCTGGCCGGATCGAGCCGGCAGTGCTCGCGCAACGGCTGATCGAATGGGAAGCCGAGATGCAGGCCAAGGGCTCGCAGGATCTGCTCGGGCCTTCGACCAAGCGCGCTATCGAAATGATCCTCGCCGGCCACTCGCCTGAAGAGGCCGGACGTTACGGCACCACTAACGGCGCGGCGATGCGCATCACCCCGGTGGGGATCGCTGCGGATGTGAGCGACCCCGAGCGCTTTATTGCGGCGGTGGTGCAGGCCTGTCAGGTGACGCACAACACCACACTGGGAATCTCCAGTGCGGCAGCGGTGGCGGCAGTGGTCTCGGCCGGGATTAACGGCGTGGACCTCGGTGAGGCGCTGAACCTCGGCCAGCAAATCGCGCAACAAGCGCAGACGCAGGGTCACTGGGTGGCCGGTGGTCGCATCGCTTCGCGCATCAGTTGGGCGCGCACTATCAGTGTCGACAGCGACAAGGCGCTGCTGGCGGATCTGCTCTACGACGTGATCGGCACGTCGGTGGCATCGCAGGAATCGGTGGTGGTTTCGTTCGCGCTGGCGCAGCAAGTTGCCATCGGTGAAATGACCGCGTTCGATGCCTTGTGCATGGCTGCAAGCCTGGGTGGCGACACCGACACCATCGCCGCGATTCTCGGTGCCATGCTCGGGGCCTGCCTGGGTCTTGAGTGCTGGCCTGCGGCGATGATCGAAACGGTGAAAAGCGTCAATCATCTGGAGCTGGAACCGTTAGTGCTGGGGCTTTTGGCTCTGCGCTGACTGGACTGGCGCTATCGCTGGCAGGCCAGCTCCCACAGGGATTGTGTGAACCGCACATTTTCAGTGTGGGAGCTAGCCTGCTAGCGATGGGCGCACCGCCTCCTCAAAAAAATACCCGCAATGGATCGCGCAGACAGGCCCAGGACGGCCGGCATGTCTTGTCGTTTTGCATCATTGCCACAACCACAAAAAAGGCAAACAGGAGCATTTTTCATGAGTTCATCAAGCGCCGGGCAAAGTGCCGGGCAACTGGAAACCCGGGGTATCGAACCGGTGCCGGAAGTCGAGTGCAACGGTCACCCGCTGCAACTGTTCTGGGTCTGGTTCGCCGCCAACATTTCCATCCTCGGCCTGCCGCTGGGCGCCACGCTGGTGGCGTTTCGCGGGTTGGCGATCTGGCAGGCGATCATCGTCGCGATTATCGGAGCGGCCGGTTCGTTCGCCGTGGTCGGGATCATCTCGATTGCCGGTCGGCGCGGTCGTGCGCCGAGCCTGACGCTGTCGCGCGCAATCTTCGGCGTACGCGGCAATATTGGCCCGACGCTGGTCTCGCTGATGTCGCGTCTGGGCTGGGAAACCGTCAACACCACCACCGCCGCGTTCGTGCTGCTGTCGCTGTGCTCGATCCTGTTCGGCTCGCCCGTCGAAGCCAAAAGCGCTCCGGCACTGACGCTACTATTTATCGCGATATTCGTGCTGCTGACCCTGTCGGTCTCGGGCCTTGGCCACGCGACCTTGCTGGTGATCCAGAAGTGGGCGACTTACGTGTTCGGTGCGCTGAACCTGCTGGTCGGCGGCTTCCTTTGCGCGACCATCGACTGGAGCGCGGTGTTCAACGCCACGCCGGCACCAATGAGCGCAATGATCATCGGCATCGGCACCATGGCGGCCGGCACCGGGATCGGTTGGGCCAACGCTGGCGCCGACATGTCGCGCTACCAGCATCGCAGCGTCAAGGCTGTGCGTCTGGTCGCTTCGGCGGCGTTCGGTGCGGGGATTCCGCTGGTGCTGCTGATCACCCTCGGTGGTCTGCTGTCGGTCGGCAACAACGATCTGGCGTCGGCGACTGACCCGATTGTGGCGATCCGCGACATGCTGCCAACCTGGATGGCCGTGCCGTATCTGATCACCGCGTTCGGTGGTCTGCTGCTGTCGAACAACCTGTCGGTGTACTCCGCCGGTTTGACCACGCTGACCCTCGGCCTCAAGGTCAAACGCGTCTACGCGGTGGTGGTTGATATCGTTGCGATCTTCGCCGGGTCGATTTATTTCATGCTGATCGCCGACAGCTTCTACGGCCCGTTCATCACGTTCATTTCCCTGCTGGCGGTGCCGATCACCGCGTGGGTCGGGATCTTCATCGTCGATCTGATTCATCGTCATTACTACAGCCCCAAAGACTTGCTCGACGTCAGCCCGAGCAGTGCCTATTGGTATCGCGGCGGCATCGAGTGGCGCGCATTCGGCGCGTGGGCCATCGCCATCGTGCTCGGTTTCAGCTTCACCACCATCGGCACCACGGCGGAGAATGTCTGGTTCAAGGGCTTCCTGTCCGACTCGTGGCTGGGCCACAACGGCCTCGGCTGGATCGTGACGTTCGTGGTGGCCGGTGGGATTTACTTCGTACTCGGTGGGGCGAAAGATCGCCGTGCCGCGCAAGCCGAGAATGCTCATGCCTAAGATGTTGCACACCGGCCAGGTCATCATCGACCTGGTCATGGCCGTGGATAAATTGCCGCAGATCGGTGGCGATGTACTCGCGAAGTCTGCGGGATTCGAGGCGGGCGGCGGCTTCAATGTGATGGCGGCAGCGGTGCGCAATGGCTTGCCGGTGGTCTATCTCGGTCGCCACGGCACCGGGCGTTTCGGCGATCTGGCGCGGCAGGCGATGAACGCTGAAGGCATCTGCATCGGCATCGAGAAACCTGCCGCGCAAGACACTGGAATCTGCGTGGCGCTGACCGATGCTTCGGCGGAGCGCAGCTTCATTTCCTACATCGGTGCCGAAGGTGAAGTGACTGTCGACGATCTGAACAGCGTCGCGGCGGAGGCGGGGGACTTTGTCTACGTCAGCGGTTATAGCCTGTTGCATGCAGGCAAAGCGCAGGCACTGCTGGACTGGACGTTGGCGCTGCCGACCACCGTCAGTGTGGTGTTCGATCCGGGGCCGTTGGTGGAATCACCGGACTCGCCGTTGATGCAGGCGCTGTTGCCGCGCATTGATGTCTGGACCAGCAACAGCGTCGAAGCGCTGCGGTTTACCGGCGCTGAAGACATTGCCACGGCACTGGATCGTCTCGCTGAGCATCTGCCCGCAGAGGTGCTGATGGTGGTGCGCGACGGGCCGCAGGGTTGCTGGATTCATCAGCGTGATGAACGTAAGCATGTGCCGGGTTTCCCGGTGAAAGCCGTGGACAGCAACGGTGCGGGCGATGCGCATGCCGGGGTGTTTGTGGCTGGATTGGCGCAGGGGCTTGCGGCGGTTGATGCGGCGCGGCGGGCGAATGCTGCGGCGGCTTTGGCGGTAACCCGCTGGGGGCCGGCAACTTCGCCCGGGACTGCTGAGGTGGATGCTTTGATCAGCGGCGGCTGATCTGCCGCCATCGCTAGCAGGCTAGCTCCCACAGAGGATTTTGTGAACGACCATGGTCAACTGTGGGAGCTGGCCTGCCAGCGATGGCTGCATGAGCCTCACTGCAAAATCAGGACTTAACCCGCCTTGCGCAGCGCCACAATCAACTCATCCTTACGCATCGATGAGCGCCCCGGAATCTTCTTCGCGCTGGCCTCTTTACGTAAACTATCGACAGTCTGCGTGTCCCGCGAAGCCTTGCTGCTTCGCGAATGCCCCTCACGACTCGCCGCCGCACGCCGACCCGATTCCTTGCGATCCTCAGACTTGGCGCTCGCCGGTTTCTTGCGTCCGGAACCGCCGGATTTTTCACCGCCGCCGGACTGCTTGTTCACCGTCGCCCAGGCACGCGCTTCGGCCTCATCCTTCGACAAGCCTTTGTGTTCATAGCTGTCTTCGATGTGTTCGGCCTTGCGCTTCTGCTCGGCGGTGTATTTGTCTTTGCTTCCACGAGGCATGGGATTTCTCCTCTTGTTGAAAAGTCCGGCCGCTCGCTGTGCGGCGAGCGGCCGGGGGGTTACTGCAGATCGAGTTTGCGTGCCGCTTCAACACCAGCGGCACTGAGCTTGATGGGCAGGTTCAGCGAGTGTTCGCCGGCCTCGTTGCAGGTCACATGACCGTGATGAATCAGTCCGCGATCCTGCAAGGCAGCGAGGGCGCTGGCCACGACTTTCTCCCCCCGATAATTGTCCAGCACCTCTTTGCCCAACCCGCTCGGATGAGCGTGCAGCAGACGGGTGAGGACTTCTTTTTCCAGGTTTTTATCAACGTTCATGCTTACCTCTTCATGGATGTGGATAGGGTGTGCGTCTGTAGAAATTACTGGCCGGAGCCTTCAGAGCCCGAGCCACCGGTGGTGGTTTTCGAGCCGGTGCCGGTGCCGGAGTTATCTGGCGGAACGGGATTGCCGGACGTGCCGCCCTGGCGACCCGGATCATTGCCTTGGGTACGTGGGTCAGTGCCGGTGGCGGGGGGTAGAGCGCTTTCCACGCCGGAGCCATCGGTGTTCATCCCGGGGGCACTCTGGATGGCGGGGGCTTTCGGCCGTTCGACCGGATCGGTCGGGCCGGTACCGGCGGCAGTGGCGGCAAACGCTGCGGGGCACAGCAGCGCGGTGAATACGAGGGCAGTCAACCTTGACGAGATCATAGGGCGTCTCCAGTGATTGGAATCCATACCTGATCTTTGGCCGCCCTCGCGCGGCATTGGTGCCTGATGAGCGACGAACGGTCTAGACCGACGCTGCGGTTTTGCTTTTGACGCGGCGTGCGAACAAGCGGCCAACGGTGATCAGCCAGTTCAACAGCGCCACCGCCAGCACCGTCATCAGCAGCGCGGGCATGCCCTGTTCAACGATGATTTTCCCCGCCAGCAACGGAAAGCCGAACACCCCGATGAAGTAGGCAAGACTGAACAACAGCAACGCCTGCGAGGTAGTGCCGGGCGGAGCTTCGTTGGCGGCGAGGCCGTTGATCACCGAGTAGGTCAAGCCATATCCGACGCCGAGCATCACGGCGGCGAGCAGGTAGCTGAAGCCGTTGTGCACGCCGAACGCGAATATCACGATCGACGCGAGCATCAACCCCGACAACAAACACGAAGCGCGCAACGGATCACGCTTGACCACGATGCCGGCGATCAACATGCGACTGCTGATCGCCGCGCTCATGAAGCCAAGGAAGAACAACGAATAATCCAGCGAGCGCATCGCGGCGTAGCTGGTCTGGAAACCCGACAGACCGCCGAACACGCAACCGCCGAGGCCGACCATGATGATCGGGAACAACGCTCGTGAGCTGAGCACTTGCGTGGTCGCCCGCCATGAAATGCGTGCCGCCGAGGTGCTCTGGCTGCCGCTCAATCGTGTGCCGAGTCGCCAGAACAACAGCACGCCAATCAGGCTCGCCAACGCCGCCAGATAAAACGCCGAGGTCACCGGCAAGCCGAGTGCACTGGCCGCACGCCCGAGCAACGGGCCGCTGCCGATCCCGGTCATCATGCTCCCGGAGAGCAGGGCGAAATATTTCGCCCGCTGCGTCGGCGTCACCAGGCTGGCGACGATGATCGGCCCCAACGTATAAAAAACACCCCAGCCGAGGCCGAGCAACAAACCGAAAAACAGCAGCAGATGACCGAAGCCCGGGGTCAGCGCAAAACCCAGACTGGCCACGACCAGCAACAGGCCGAACAAGGCAATCGAGCGTGCGGCGCCGAGCATGTCGGACAGGTGCCCGGACATCAGCACCGCGACGAACGTGCTGAGCATCGCCGCGCTGATCACGCTGCCGGCGTCGTGTTCATTGCCGCCGCGTGAACCGATCAGCAGCGACAACAAAAACGTCGCGCCGTAAGACAGCGACAACAGATAACTGGCGAGGCAGAACAGGCCGAACAATCTGCCGGAAACCTGAGGTGTTGCTGGCGGCATGACGCGGTTCCTTGACCGAAAAAGTGAGCGTCATCTATCTAACACGTCGGGCTTGGGAGTTAGGTCTGAGGTTCGTGATCTCAGGATCGCTGCGGGCCGGAGTAATGCGCTCAGACGATGCCGATTTCTTCCTTGAACTGCTCCATGAAACCTTTCAGGCGTTGATGGCGTAGTTGCGCCAGACGCTGGCCGGCGGCGGTCTGAAAGCCGTCGGCGAGGTGCAGCAGCTTGGTCTGGAAATGGTCGAGGCAGAAACGTGTGTCGTCGTAGTCACGTTCTTTGGCTTCGGGATCATTCGGGTCGTACAGCGCCGAACCCATGCGTCCGGCGACATAGAAGGTGCGGGCGACGCCGAGCATGCCCAATGAATCGAGGCGGTCGGCGTCCTGGACGATTTTCGCTTCAAGGGTCAGCGGCGTGATGTTGGCGGAAAAACTGTGGGCTTCGATGGCGTGGCTGATGGCGATGATTTTTTTTTCAGGCCAGTGCATTTCCAGCAGTACCGACGTGGCTTTTTTTGCCGCCAGACGCGAGGCTTGTGAGCGCAACGGCGAGTTCTTTTCCACCGAGACACAGTCGTGCAGCAACACCGCTGCAAGCAGCACTTCGAGGTCGCCGCCTTCTTCGGCCTGCAAAGTGCGCGCGTTGTGCCACACGCGTTGCAGATGCGAGAGATCGTGGGCGCCGTCTTCCGAAGGTTCGAGGGCGTGGGGCAGCAACCTGGCTGCGAGTGTCGCCAGAGGAGCAAAAGCGAGATTATTCATGAGCGTCCTTTCAAATTGTCGCTATTTTCAAGCTGATGGTAGTCCTGTGGTGAGGGGATTTATCCCCGACGGACTGCGTAGCAGTCCCCTTTGCCGGACTGGAAAGAAGGGCCGCTTCGCGCCCCATCGGGGATAAATCCCCTCGCCACAATGCTCAGTGTTACTGAAGTGATGTGTGTTTTGTTATGTGACGAGCGCCGCGCCGCACCTTAGTATGTCCTTTTCCATTTCCGACAAGGCCCGTCCATGACGATCGAGATCCGCCCGGCGACCCCCAGCGATGCACCGCAAATCCTCGCGTTCATCACCGAACTCGCCGATTTCGAAAAGGCTCGTCATGAAGTCATCGCCAGTGTTGCCGACATCGAGCGCAGCCTGTTCGGCGAAGGCGCTACCGCGCATGGCTTGATCTGCCTGCGCGACGGCCTGCCGATCGGTTTCGCGGTGTTCTTCTTCAGCTACTCGACCTGGCTGGGCAGCAACTGCCTGTACCTCGAAGACCTCTACATCACCCCGGAGCAACGTGGTGGCGGCGCCGGTAAAACCCTGTTGCGGCATCTGGCAAAAATCGCCTGTGCCAACGACTGTGGCCGCTTCGAATGGAGCGTGCTCGACTGGAACACCCCGGCCATCGACTTCTACAAATCCCTCGGCGCCCAGCCGCAGGAAGAATGGGTGCGCTACCGCATGGATGGCAAGGTTTTGCGTGAGTTTGCCGAGGGTTGATTGCGGTGATGGCAATCCAATATTAATTAGATTGTCGCCAACGCTCTAGTCCGGCATTCTACGCGCCATTTTTGCGCGCTCACGGACGACACCTGCAATGCCTCTGGCACAAATTCTTCACGCCCGTGGAGCCTTCGCTGCGTCAATGAGTGACCGGCGATGAGCGGACTACGGGCGTCAATGCGTCTGTACGGCCTGGTGAAAAACTCAGGCTC
This sequence comes from Pseudomonas sp. NPDC087346, assembly GCF_044744235.1. Lineage (NCBI taxonomy): Bacteria > Pseudomonadati > Pseudomonadota > Gammaproteobacteria > Pseudomonadales > Pseudomonadaceae > Pseudomonas > Pseudomonas sp. NPDC087346. The sequence goes on along the minus strand of NZ_JBIUXX010000026.1, from coordinate 66,290 downwards.
TAGCGACGATCCCCAGCGTCAGCCGGTGGACATTCTCTGCATCGTCAATCGCATGGGCGGCAAAGCCATCCGTGCGTTCGTTTCGCGGCTCGACGCCGAACTGATGGCGCGTAGCGCAGGGCTCGATGGCTATCGCGTTATCCCGTTGCGCAACTTCGATCCGAATGGGTTCATCGACGCCCATCAGGGCTGGCTGATGCTGCACGTCTGCTGCGGCTTCGTTGCGGTGGCGGGTGATTCGCTGCTGCACGAAGGTGCCTTGTCGCCGATGGGCTGGTACGTCTATTCCGAGATCGGCCAGTGGACTGCCGAACATCATCTGGACCTCGGCGCGCAAATGGCCGAGCTGCTGCAGACCACCTACGAACAGATACGCCTGCGCAACTACAACGCCTGGCTCAACCAACTCGATGACGCCACGCCCGCCGAACTGGGCTGGCAAGTCGATGAAGCCTGGCGCCTCGTGCAAACCGTTACGCCCCGCGACAGCCGTGAGCATTGCCACGCATTGTTCGACCCGGTCGACAACCGCTGGCGCTTCGCCGCGACCGACGTCGATATCTATCAGCCGCCCCCGGAACCCCAGAAGCAAGGAGCTTTGAATTGAGTGGTAAACCCGCTGCACGCGTCACCGACCCGACCGCCTGCCCATTGCCCGGTCACGGCAACAACCCGATCGTCTCCGGCTCACCGGACGTATTTTTCGACGGCCTCGCCGCTGCACGCATGACCGATAAATCGGCGTGCGGCAGCCCGATTACCGGCGCAGTGTCCGCCACCGTATTCATCAACGGCCTGAACGCCGCGATGCTCGACAGCACCGGAGGACATGGCAATGTCGTGGTCGGTGGATCAGGGACCGTGATTATTGGCCAGAGCGGCGGAGGGGCGGCGTTTAGCGGGTTGTTGCCGATGCCGGTGCATTTCACTGACAGGTTGCAAGTGGTAAATGATGCCACTGGGGAACCTGTGCCTTATCACCCTTACACCATTCAGCGTGGTGACGGCAGTGAAGAGCATGGCATTACTGATGCGTCAGGATTTACGCATACTGTCAGTTCACATCTGGCAGAAACCATCAAATTGTTTGTGGAGTGATTGCTGTGGCTGAAGAAAGTGCGGCAGCAAAGGCAAGTTTGCCAAAAAGAGAAGCATGTGATCATGCCTTGACAGACCCGAAAGATACCTGCGTAAAAAAAGTAGCTATCTGTGTAAAAAATATCTATGTGTTTTTTGTCGGTGGTGCAGGAGATCAGGAGCGCTACTATGTCAGTGGCCCCAACTGGAACGTCAACTACGTACGCGATCTGGTTGTCGAAGATGCTGATAGTTTAGGTTATGCGTACCGTTGTCCTGTATTTCCGTTGGCCTATAACAAGTTTATTACTGATGAAGATTTGAATACCAATATTCTTAGCAAGATACCTGATATGGCGACTGCCATTTATATTGTTGGTCATAGTTTGGGTGGTTGGAATGGTGCGCACCTTTCCAGTGTTTTGACCGATAAAGGGTACAACGTGAGAATGTTGATTACTCTAGACCCTGTTGGGCAAGGTAAAATTGTTTATGGTCTTTCAAAAATATATAAGCAGGTGCCCAAGCCTAAAGCAGATTTCTGGGTAAATGTACGAGCTGCCAAAGTCAATGACCGTAATTTTTCCGACTTCATTGCCGACATGGGAGAGCAGTGGGAAATCACATCGGGACCCAATGTCAACGGCACAGTTGATGTCAACCATGCGTTCGCCAACGTGATGTTCACAAAGCCGCTGGCAGGTGGAAAATCGGCACGCCAACTGATGGCTGAGTCGATACTCAGTTTTTTTAGAGAGCAAAAATGAAACGTTTTTTTGTAACTTTATTTGCGCTATCGTTTTTGGTTTCATGTTCTACCGATCATGGACGTCCCGTCGCTACGCTTAGTTATGATCGTGTTGAAGTAACTCAGGGTAGTCTAGGTATTCTCATAAGTTTCACCAGCGATACCGATCTTTTGGCCTTGTTCGGTCCTGCCATTGGAGAGGGGCTTGTCTGTGCGCTGGAAGACGATCTTGATTTTTCGATTGGGCATTATTTGAAGCGCTCCGGACGCGGTAGTGTCAGGTTCATCAATGACACGACGGGAGGGCATTACGAATCAAAAGTAATTTTTCGCGAGGCCGGAAAGTTACAGGGAGAGGAACTGATTCTCGGAGGGAAAGCGTTGCGTGATGTTTTGGTCAAGAAAGAATTTATAGCGTGTGCCTTTAGAGTTCACACTACCTCCAACAGGACGTATGTATCTAGCATCATGCATGTTCCAACCATCGATTTGGTGCAGGCGATCGATACACATTAAACCCCCCTCCCCAATGATTGAGGCAGTCTACGGAATGCCTCAATCACCGTTTTACTGTCGCTTCCCTGCACATCGCTCCTTTGAGATCTTCGTGATGGCGGCCCCCGATAGTCAGCCTTGTCAGGATAAAAATTAGCACGCACTCAAATCCCACAATATGGGAATGATATTTATATATTGAGATTTTCCTCCGCCAAGGTTTATAGTCCGTCGCACTCACTGCCAAAAACAAAACAGGTGAAGCGATGCTGGCGCAATTGATCGCGCTCGATTGGGGGACAACCTCATTACGTGCTTACAAACTCGCGGCGGACGGTGTGGTGCTGGAGCAGCGTTCGCTGTCGTCCGGGATCATGCAGTTGCCGAAGACGCCGCGAATCATCAACGGTCGTGAATGCGCCGATGGTTTTGAACTGGCCTTCGATGAGGCCTGTGGCGATTGGCTAGATGCGCAGCCGGAGCTGCCGGTGATCGCATGCGGCATGGTCGGCAGCGCTCAGGGCTGGCGCGAAGCGGCCTACCGCGATACACCCGCAAACGTCGCGGATCTCGGAAACTCCCTACAAACAATACGCAGTCTGCGCGACACGCTGGTGCACATCGTGCCGGGTGTGATTCAGCGTTCGCGTCTGCCGAACGTGATGCGCGGCGAAGAAACCCAGGTGCTCGGCGTCCTGCAAAACCTGACGCCGGAGGCGGGCGGCGATCTGTTGATCGGCCTGCCGGGCAGTCATTCGAAATGGGTGGAAGTGGCCGACGGCTGCATCACCCGTTTCGACACCTTCATGACCGGCGAAGTATTCGCCGTGCTCAGCGAACACAGCATTCTTGGCCGCACCCAGCAGCAAGGCGCAACGTTCGATGCTCAGGCGTTTGATCGCGGTGTGCAGGTGGCGCTGTCGGCGGACGGTGAACTGGGCGTGTTGTCGACGCTGTTCAGTGCCCGCACGTTGGGCCTGACCGGTGAACTCAGCCCGACGGCGCAAGCCGATTATCTGTCCGGTCTGATGATCGGCCATGAACTGGCAGCGCTCGCCGCTGTGCAGCGGCAACGACGCAACAGCGTGCATCTGCCGTCAATCATCCTCATCGGCAACAGCCAACTCTGTGCCCGGTATAGCCGTGCCCTCGACGCCTGCGGTTTCGCCAAGGTGACGCTGGCCGAACAGGCTACCGAGCGTGGCTTGTGGCAACTGGCGCTGGCCGCCGGACTGCTCGATTCCTCATCCCGTTAACCCTCGTCTGGAGGCTGACATGCTCAAGCAAGCATTGGCGCAAAACGGTCTGATCGCGATTCTGCGTGGCCTGCATCCGCAGGAAGCTGCCGCTATCGGAGAAGTCCTGTATGCCGCCGGATTCCGCGTCATTGAAGTGCCGCTTAATTCCCCATCGCCGTACGAAAGTATCCGCATCCTGCGCAAGACGTTGCCCGCTGATTGCCTGATCGGTGCCGGTACGGTATTGACCCCGGAACAGGTCGAGCTGGTGAAAGACGCCGGCGGCCAGGTCATCGTCATGCCACACAGCGACGCCAAAGTGCTGCGTGCAGCGAAAGCGGCGGGGCTGTTTCTGTCGCCGGGTGTTGCCACGCCGACTGAAGCGTTTGCGGCGCTGGAGGAGGGCGCGGACATTCTGAAAATGTTCCCGGCCGAGCAAATGGGCCCGGCGGTCGTCAAAGCCTGGCTCGCGGTGCTGCCGTCCGGCACGGTGCTGGCGCCGGTTGGCGGCATCACCCCGGACAACATGCAGGCGTTTATCGACGCTGGCGTCAAAGGCTTCGGCCTCGGTTCAGGCTTGTTCAAACCGGGCATGACGGCTGAACAAGTGGCGGTGAATGCCAAGGCCTACGTTGCTGCCTGGAAAGCCCTTAGCTAAGACTTTTTGGCGCCGGGTGCGCCACATCGGATAAGAGAGACAACAAGATGAAAATCACCAAACTCACCACGTTTATCGTCCCGCCGCGCTGGTGCTTCCTCAAGGTCGAAACCGACGAAGGTGTGACCGGTTGGGGCGAGCCTGTGGTTGAAGGTCGCGCGCATACCGTTGCCGCTGCGGTTGACGAATTGTCTGACTACCTGATCGGCAAAGACCCACGCAACATCGAGGACATCTGGACCGTGTTATATCGCGGCGGTTTCTACCGTGGCGGCGCGATCCACATGAGCGCGCTGGCCGGTATCGATCAGGCGCTGTGGGACATCAAGGGCAAAGCGCTCGGCGTGTCGGTCAGCGATCTGCTCGGTGGTCAGGTACGTGACAAGATTCGTGTGTATTCGTGGATCGGCGGCGACCGTCCGGCAGACACCGCACGGGCAGCGAAGGAGGCGGTGAGCCGTGGTTTCACTGCGGTGAAAATGAACGGCACCGAAGAGCTGCAGTTCCTCGATTCCTTCGAGAAAGTCGATCTGGCGCTGGCCAACGTTGCCGCCGTACGTGACGCGGTCGGGTCGAATGTCGGCATCGGTGTCGACTTCCATGGCCGGGTACACAAGCCGATGGCCAAGGTGCTGATGAAGGAGCTCGATCCGTACAAACTGATGTTTATCGAAGAGCCGGTACTCAGCGAAAACTACGAAGCGTTGAAAGAACTAGCGCCACTGACCAGCACGCCGATTGCCCTCGGTGAGCGGCTGTTCTCGCGTTGGGACTTTAAACGCGTGTTGAGCGAAGGCTACGTCGACATCATTCAACCGGATGCGTCCCACGCGGGCGGCATCACCGAAACCCGCAAGATCGCCAACATGGCTGAAGCCTACGATGTAGCGCTGGCGCTGCATTGCCCGTTGGGCCCGATTGCACTGGCGGCCTGTTTGCAACTGGACGCGGTTTGTTACAACGCGTTTATCCAGGAGCAGAGCCTGGGCATTCACTACAACGAGAGCAACGACTTGCTCGATTACGTCAAAGACCCGCGCGTGTTCGACTACGACAAGGGCTTCGTGAAGATCCCGAACGGCCCGGGCCTGGGCATCGAGATCAACGAGGAATACGTGATCGAACGCGCCGCCGTCGGCCACCGCTGGCGCAATCCAATCTGGCGCCATGCCGATGGCAGCTTTGCCGAGTGGTGAGTTCTCTCTAAACCACCACAAATCCCTGTGGGAGCCAGCCTGCTGGCGATTCAGTCAACTTGATGGTGACTGACACACCGCCATCGCCAGCAGGCTGGCTCCCACAGTTTGATCTCCACCGGATGGGAGATCTGCGTCATGACCTCAATAAACATAAAAAGAGGCTCTCCCCATGCAACCGCAAACCCTCACCGGGCAGGCGTCTTTAGTCACGCCTAGCCGTAAGCGGTTTTTTATCATGGTGTTGCTGTTTATCACCGTGGTCATCAACTACCTCGACCGCAGCAACCTGTCGATTGCCGCCCCGGCGCTGACCAGTGAGCTGGGGATCGACCCGATCCATGTCGGTCTGATCTTCTCCGCCTTCGGCTGGACCTACGCCGCAATGCAAATCCCCGGCGGCTGGCTGGTGGATCGCGTGCCGCCACGCATCCTTTATAGCGTCGCGCTGCTGTTGTGGTCGATTGCCACGGTGATGCTCGGTTTCGCCGCAAGCTTCATTGCGCTGTTCGTATTGCGCATGGCCGTGGGTGCGCTGGAGGCGCCGGCTTATCCGATCAACAGCCGCGTGGTCACCACCTGGTTTCCCGAGCGCGAACGCGCCACCGCGATTGGTTTCTACACCTCTGGCCAGTTCGTCGGGCTGGCGTTTCTCACGCCGGTGCTGGCCTGGCTGCAGCACGAATTCGGCTGGCACATGGTGTTCGTCGCAACCGGTGCGGTGGGCATCATTTGGGCGGCGATCTGGTACGCGGTGTATCGCGAACCGCGAGATTTCAAAGGCGCCAACGACGCGGAAATCGATCTGATCCGTGAGGGTGGCGGGCTGGTGGATATCCAGGCTGAAAGCGCCAAGGTCAAAGCCAAATTCAGTTGGGTCGACCTCGGAATTGTCCTGAGCAAACGCAAGCTCTGGGGCATCTACCTCGGCCAGTTCTGCCTGAACTCGACGCTGTGGTTTTTCCTGACGTGGTTCCCGACTTATCTGGTGAAGTATCGCGGCATGGACTTCATCAAGTCCGGTCTGCTGGCATCGCTGCCGTTTCTCGCTGCGTTTGTCGGCGTGTTGTGCTCGGGTTTCTTTTCCGACTTTTTGATTCGCCGTGGCTACACCGTCGGTTTTGCGCGCAAGTTGCCGATCATTGGCGGGCTGCTGATTTCCACCTCGATCATCGGCGCCAACTTCGTCGAATCGACGCCGTTGGTGATCGCCTTTCTGGCGCTGGCGTTTTTCGGCAATGGACTGGCGTCGATTACCTGGTCGCTGGTGTCGACTCTGGCCCCGGCGCGGCTGCTCGGTTTGACCGGTGGCGTGTTTAATTTCATCGGCAACCTGTCGGCGATTACCACGCCTATCGTGATCGGGTTCCTCGCCAGCGGTGATTCGTTTGCCCCGGCGATTACCTATATCGCAGTTCTGGCATTGATCGGTGCTTTGTCCTACGTGCTGCTGGTGGGCAAGGTCGAGCGTATCGAGTTGTAGTCGCCTGCGTCGGGCGACCATAATGCCGCCCGTTCCCTCGCTCAACGGTAAAGGCTGGATATGCAGGAAGACGCCCCAAAGACCACCAAGGACGCCGCGCCCACCGGCACTCAGACCCTGCTTCGCGGGCTCGGTGTGGTGCAGGCGGTCGCCAGTGGTGCCCGCGATCTCAAGGAGATTGCCCGGCTGATCGGCACCACACGCAGCACCACCCACCGTCTGGCCAGTTGCCTGGTTGATGAGCGTTACCTGCGTGTGGTGCCGCAAGTCGGTTATCTGCTGGGGCCGAAGCTGATCGAGCTGGGTTTTCAGGCGCGTGAAGAGTTGCCGCTGGTGAGCCTGGCCGGGCCATATCTGGACGAGTTGTCGGCACTGACCGGCGACACCGTGCACCTGGGCATTCGTGAAGGCGACGAGGTGCTTTATCTACTGAAAAATCCGGGGCGCAACGGCCCGGAAATGCGTTCGCGGGTCGGTCATCGCATGCCGCTGGCACGCACCGGGATCGGCAAGGCGCTGATGCTCGACGACACGCCGCAGGGTTGGCAGCGCCTGTACGACATCAGCCTGCCGGCCGGTGGGAAAAGTCAGTTCTGGCCGCAGCATCCCCAGCAGTCGTGGGAACAGCTCGAACAGCGGATGACCGAATACGTGGCCGGTGGCTACGCGTTCGATCTGGAAGACAACGAACCGTCGATCCGCTGCGTGGCGGCGCCGATTCGGGATGCGAGCAAGCGGATCGTGGCGGCGATCAGTATTGCCAGCACCGTGCCGTACATGCCGCTGGAAAAAATGGCCGAGCTGATCCCCCTGATCAAAGGGGTCACAGCGCGGCTTTCAGCTGAGCTCGGTCTGAAGATTTAAACCTTCAGCGTCGCCATGTCGATGACGAAGCGGTACTTCACGTCACCGGCGATCATTCGGGCGTAAGCCTCGTTGATTTGACGGATGTCGAGCATTTCGATGTCGCAGGTGATGTTGTGTTCGGCGCAGAAATCCAGCACTTCCTGGGTTTCTGCCACGCCACCGATCAGCGAACCGGCCAACACGCGACGACCCAAGACCAGTTTTGCCGCATGCACCGGTGGATCAATCGGCTCGATCAGGCCGACCAGAATGTGCACGCCATCGAAGCGCAGGGTGTCGAGGTACGGGTTGAGGTCGTGCTGCACCGGAATGGTGTCGAGCAAGAAGTCGAAATGCCCGGCGGCGGCTTTCATCTGCTCGGCGTCGGTGGAGACGATCACATGGTCGGCGCCCTGACGACGACCTTCTTCAGCCTTGCTCGCCGAGCGAGTGAAGAGCGTGACTTCCGCGCCCATCGCCTTGGCGAACTTGATGCCCATGTGGCCAAGGCCACCCATGCCGAGAATCCCGACTTTGTCGCCAGCCTTGACGCCGTAGTGCTTGAGCGGCGAGTAAGTGGTGATGCCGGCGCAGAGAATCGGCGCGGCGCTGGCCAGGTCGAGCTTCTCCGGGATGCGCACCACGAAGTGCTCGCTGACCACGATGCTGTCAGAGTAGCCGCCCATGGTGTTGCTGCCATCAACCCGGTCCGGGGTGGCGTAAGTCATGGTCGGGCCTTCGAGGCAGTATTGCTCAAGGTTCGACTGGCAGGCTTCGCAAGTGCGGCACGAGTCGACCATGCAGCCGACACCGACCAGATCGCCTACTTTGTGCTGAGTAACGTTCGCACCGATGGCGGTGACTTTTCCGACGATCTCGTGGCCAGGCATCAGCGGATACACCGCGATGCCCCATTCGTTGCGTGCCTGGTGGATGTCGGAGTGGCAAACGCCGCAATACAGGATCTCGATCGCCACGTCGTCAGCGCGAGGGCTGCGGCGTTCGAATTTCATCGGGGCGAGGGGCGTGGTGGCCGATTGGGCGGCATAGCCGATGGCGGTATACATGAGGAACCTCGCAGAACAAGTGACGGGTGAGGTGGTGCATTCTGGGCGCCGAACTGTGCTGCGGCCATGACGATTCCTCCGCGTCTCATGCCTAATCCTCCGGCATGCAGGTTTGATCAAGCGCATTGGCAAAAGGATCTGCGATGATGCTTTCATGCCCCTTTTCCATGATTTTTTACGAAGAACATTTCGATGCAGTTGACCCGCCACCTGGACGCCAATGCCACATTGGTTTCGCTGATTGAACCGCTGACGGCCCGCGACGGATATACCCAGACCGGGCTGCCGGGCGTGCAGGTGTTGCGCGCCAGTTGTGATGTCGCCCGTGGCCCGCATATCTATGAGCCGAGCCTGATGATCATTGCCCAGGGCAGCAAACTGGCGTTTCTCGGGCCGCGCACCATGGAATATGGCGCGGGTCATTACCTGATTCAGGCGCTGCCGGTTCCGTTCGAATGTGAAACCTTTGCCTTGCCGAACGCGCCGTTGCTCGGGGTTTCGATCGCCATTGATCGGGTGATGCTGGGTGAACTGGTGTTGGCCATGGGGCTGGCGCCGGGCCGGCATATTCCGGCGCAGACACCGGAGTCGATGACCTCGGTGGTGCTCGACGATGACATGCGTGGTTGTGTCGAAAGGCTGCTGAGCTGTCTGCACGATCCGCTGGAATGCCAGATTCTCGGCCCGGCGCGGATGCGTGAATTGTTGTTCACCGCGTTGCGCGGGCCGCAGGCTGATGTGTTGCGGGCGTTGGTGGAGCAGCAAGGGCAGTTCGCCCGGGTGGCGGCATCGATCAGTCATTTGCACGCGCATTACACCGAGCCGTTGAATGTCGAGACGCTGGCCGGTTGCGCGAACATGAGTGTTTCGACGTTCCATGAGCATTTCAAGCGCAGTACGTTGTTGTCGCCAGTGCAGTATCTGAAGCGCTTGCGCTTGCTCAAGGCGCAGACGTTGCTGGTGGCTGAGGGGTTGGGTGTGGCGCAGGTGGCGCATCGGGTGGGGTATCAGAGTACGTCGCAGTTCAGTCGTGAATATAAGCGCTACTTTGAGCGCAGCCCCGGGGGTGAACGCGCGGCCTGAGTTACGGTTAATCCCTGTAGGAGTGAGCCTGCTCGCGATGGTGGTGTGTCAGCTTACGATGATGCTGACTGATACACCGCTATCGCGAGCAGGCTCACTCCTACAGTAGTTTTGGGTCGCTATCTAAATTGCAGGCAACAAAAAGGCCCCCATTCGGGAGCCTCAATGTTCAGCGGTTCGGCTTACATGTTCGGGTAAGTCGGGCCGCCAGCGCCTTCCGGCGTAACCCAGGTGATGTTCTGCGAAGGGTCCTTGATGTCACAGGTCTTGCAGTGCACGCAGTTCTGGGCGTTGATCTGGAAGCGCTTCTCGCCGTCTTCCTTGGTGATCACTTCGTATACGCCTGCCGGGCAGTAGCGTTGCGCCGGTTCGTCGTACAGCGGCAGGTTCTTGCTGATCGGGATGCTCGGATCGGTCAGCTTCAGGTGGCACGGCTGCTCTTCTTCATGGTTGGTACCAGAGATGAACACCGAGCTGAGCTTGTCGAAGCTGAGTTTGCCGTCCGGTTTCGGGTAGTCGATCTTCTTGCAGTCGGCCGCCAGTTTGAGGCAAGCGTAATCCGGCTTGGTGTCGTGCAGGGTGAACGGCAGTTTGCCGCCGAAGATGTTCTGATCCAGCCAGTTGAAACCACCGCCGACGATGGCGCCGAACTTGTGGATCGCCGGGCCGAAGTTACGGCTGGCAAACAGTTCGTCGTAGAGCCAGCTCTTCTTGAACGCGTCGACGTAAGTGGTCAGCTCTTCAGTGCCGTCCTTTTCCGCGAACAGCGCGTCAGCTACCGATTCAGCCGCGAGCATGCCGGACTTCATCGCGGTGTGGCTGCCTTTGATTTTGGCGAAGTTCAGAGTGCCGAGGTCGCAACCGATCAGCGCGCCGCCCTTGAAGACCATTTTCGGCAGCGAGTTCAGGCCACCTTTGCAGATGGCGCGAGCGCCGTAGCTGATGCGCTTGCCGCCTTCCAGATACTGAGCGAGTACCGGGTGATGCTTGAGGCGCTGGAACTCGTCGAACGGCGACAGGTAAGTGTTGCTGTAGGACAGGTCAACGATCAGGCCGACCACCACCTGATTGTTTTCCAGGTGATAAAGGAACGAGCCGCCGGTGTTCTCGGTGCCCATGATGTCCAGCGGCCAGCCAGCGGTGTGCACGACCAGACCTGGCTGATGCTTGGCTGGATCGATTTCCCAGATTTCTTTCAGACCGATGCCGTAGTGCTGAGCGTCGGCATCGCTGTCGAGGTTGTAACGCTTGATCAGTTGCTTGCCGATATGGCCACGGCAGCCTTCGGCGAACAGCGTGTATTTGCCACGCAGTTCCATGCCCGGGGTGTACAGGCCTTCTTTCGGATGGCCTTCACGGTCAACGCCCAGATCACCGGTGATGATTCCGCGAACGATGCCGTTCTCATCGATCAGCGCTTCCTGAGCGGCGAAGCCCGGGTAGATTTCCACGCCCAGGTTCTCGGCCTGTTGGGCCAGCCAGCGGCACAGGTTGCCGAGGGAAATAATATAGTTGCCTTCGTTGTGCATGGTCTTGGGCACAAAGAGGTCAGGGATTTTCTGCGCGCTTTCGGCGTTTTTCAGCACGAAAATGTCATCGCGAGTAACTGGCGTGTTCAGCGGGGCGCCGAGTTCTTTCCAGTCCGGGAACAGTTCGTTCAGAGCCCGTGGCTCGAATACGGCACCGGAGAGGATGTGTGCGCCGACTTCGGAGCCTTTTTCGACCACGCAGACGCTGATTTCCTTACCGGCTTCGGCGGCCTTCTGCTTCAAACGGCAGGCGGCGGACAGGCCAGCGGGGCCGGCACCGACGATGACCACGTCGAATTCCATGTATTCGCGTTCCACAGGCTATCTCCTACTCAAGGCTCAACAGTTTTTTTTCTAATTGGAGGTTCGATGTCGCATCCGCACTGCCTTTACGTTAACGTAAAGCAGAGTAATGGATAGCCCACCTTTCTCTCTAGGGGGCGCATTATATCTACACCACTCTTAGCGTCCAATACAAACGTTTGTTTGAATCGGCTCCAGCCCAGTGAAATCAAAGAAGCGCGGCTTATGACTGGCCATTTTGCCGTATTGACCGGAATAGGCGTTCCGGTCAAGATACGGTCGGTTTTGCGCTCGCCGTAGGCTGACTGGTGGTTTCAAGAGCACCTCTAAAGACAGGGCGTAGGCAGTACGGGTGATGCGCAGCGCAGGTTTGGCGCGCAGTTTACACACGGTGAAGCGGCATGACTTATCGGTCACCACTGACGAACGGTCATCGAGCTTTGCAACGTGGAATCACACCGTGCACAAGCCGGCGTTTTTAGAGGTGCCCTTGTGCCCGCTGAGCATCAACCGCCAGGTTCGCCTAGGCGACTTTCTTTTCACCGGAGAGTAACGAGGAATCCATGAAGGTTCTTGTAGCTGTCAAACGCGTTGTGGACTACAACGTCAAGGTCCGCGTCAAGGCGGACAATTCCGGCGTCGATCTCGCCAACGTCAAGATGTCGATGAACCCGTTCTGCGAAATCGCAGTGGAAGAAGCCGTACGCCTGAAAGAGAAAGGTGTTGCGACTGAAATCGTCGTCGTCTCCATCGGCCCGACCACCGCTCAGGAACAGTTGCGTACCGCACTGGCTCTGGGTGCCGACCGCGCCATCCTCGTCGAATCCGCTGAAGATCTGACTTCGCTCGCCGTGGCCAAACTGCTCAAGGCAGTGGTCGACAAGGAACAGCCTCAGCTGGTGATCCTCGGCAAACAGGCCATCGACAGCGACAACAACCAGACCGGCCAGATGCTCGCAGCACTGAGCGGCTACGGTCAGGGCACTTTCGCTTCGAAAGTCGAAGTTTCGGGCGACAGCGTTGCCGTGACTCGCGAAATCGACGGCGGCGCGCAAACTGTTTCCCTGAAACTGCCTGCGATCGTCACCACCGACCTGCGTTTGAACGAGCCGCGCTACGCGTCTCTGCCAAACATCATGAAAGCCAAGAAGAAGCCTCTCGAAGTGCTGACTCCGGATGCTTTGGGCGTTTCCACCGCCTCCACCAACAAGACCCTGAAAGTCGAAGCGCCGGCTGCACGCAGCGCTGGTATCAAGGTCAAGTCGGTGGCTGAACTGGTCGAGAAACTGAAAAACGAAGCGAAGGTAATCTAATCATGACTATCTTGGTAATCGCTGAACACGACAACAAAGTGCTGGCCCCGGCCACACTGAACACCGTGGCTGCTGCTGCCAAAATCGGCGGCGACATCCACGTGCTGGTTGCAGGTCAGGGCGCTGGCGCCGTGGCTGAAGCCGCTGCGAAAATCGCTGGCGTGAGCAAAGTCCTGAACGCTGACAATGCCGCTTACGCGCATCAGCTGCCGGAAAACGTTGCTCCACTGGTCGCAGAGCTGGGCAAGGGCTACAGCCACATCCTGGCTGCCGCCACTTCCAACGGCAAAAACATCCTGCCGCGCGTTGCCGCACAGCTGGACGTTGACCAGATCTCCGAGATCATCTCGGTAGAAAGCGCTGACACCTTCAAGCGTCCAATCTACGCCGGTAACGCGATTGCCACCGTGCAATCGAATGCCGCCGTGAAAGTCATCACCGTGCGTGCCACCGGTTTCGACCCGGTTGCTGCTGAAGGTGGTTCGGCTGCTGTTGAAGCTGTTGCTGCTGCTCACGACGCTGGCACTTCGAGCTTCGTTGGCGAAGAACTGGCCAAGTCTGATCGTCCTGAGCTGACCGCTGCCAAGATCGTCGTATCCGGCGGCCGTGGCATGCAGAACGGTGACAACTTCAAACACCTGTACGCTCTGGCCGACAAGCTGGGCGCTGCCGTGGGCGCTTCCCGCGCTGCGGTCGACGCAGGTTTCGTGCCGAACGACATGCAGGTCGGTCAGACCGGCAAAATCGTTGCGCCACAGCTGTACATCGCCGTCGGTATCTCCGGCGCGATCCAGCATCTGGCCGGCATGAAAGACTCCAAA
>NZ_JBIUXX010000026.1:0-52423 GCF_044744235.1 Pseudomonas sp. NPDC087346 | reverse complement strand
TCCAAAGAGATCGTTGCGATCAACAAGGACGAAGAAGCGCCGATCTTCCAGGTGGCCGATTACGGTCTGGTGGCGGATCTGTTCGAAGCAGTACCCGAGCTGGAGAAGCTGGTCTAAACCGGCAGCTTCACTTATAAAGAGCCCGGCCTTTTGGTCGGGCTTTTTTTTTGTCTCGGATTTGAGTGGAGTGTTTTGCCATGGATCTGCGCCGCCGCTTGGGCAGCTTGTTAGTGTTGGGGTTTGCGCTGTTGCCGGGATTGTCCATGGCCGCAGGCAAGTGCGAGCGCCTGGTCGTCACCGGCAGTCCCGACGCGCCGCCGTACCTTTGGCAAGACCCGCAGAATCCCAAACAACTGATCGGCGCCAGTGCCGATCTGTTGCAGCAAGTGGCCAAGGATTTGGGCATCAAGGTCGAATTGCTCTACGCAGGCAAGCGCTCTCAGGCACTGGATGAGGTTCGCAGCGGGCGCATCGACATGCTGGCCGATGCGCCGTTGACCTTCAATGAGCTGGAAAACCTCGACTACATCTACCCGCCGTTACTGGAAAACGATTATCTGGTGTGGACGCGCAAAGGCTCGACGCTGGTCTACAGCGAAGCCAAAGACTTGCACGGCCACAGCGGTGCCGTGTCGGAAAAGTCTCGAATGACCCAGGAATTCGGCACCTTTGCCGAGCAGAATCTGACCCTCACCCGGACAGCAAACCTGACCCAGGCCTTTCAGAAATTGCTTCTGGGTGAAGTGGAATATGTACTCGCCGGTCGCTACTCGGGCATGGCAGCCGCGCAGGCGCTGGGCATGGTCAGCGACTTGTTGGCATTTGAGCAGCCGATCGATCGCCCGGGGTTGTTCCTCGCGGTTTCGCATAACTCGGCCTGTAACGATCCGTGGTTGCGCGGACAGTTGGCCAAAAAGATGACAGAATTGCCCGCGTCCGGACTGACGGAAGCCGCGCTGCAACGCAATATCGAGCGCTGGAAGGCGCAGCAGCAACAACCGCAACCTGTCAGTGCCCCAAAACAGTAGGGATTCTTAGTGAGTATTCGACCTCTTTTCGCGGCCATGGCCGTTCTGGCCCTGGCCGGTTGCGCCAACGATCCGGCGCCGAATGAACAAATGCGCCTGACCGAGCAAGCCATCGAACAAGCCAAGGCTGTCGGTGCGACTGCTGATGAAGTGCCGGAAATGAAGCTGGCCGAAGACAAGTTCAAACGGGCCCAAGGCAACATGGCCGACGAGTCGTTCAAGAACGCCCGCATGCGTGCCGAGCAGTCCGAACTGGACGCACGTCTGGCGGAAGCCAAAGTGCTGACCCTCAAGAGTGAAGAACAGTTGAAGGTGCTCAATACCCGCATCGTCCGTCTGCGCAAGCAGCTGGGAGATGCCCAATGAGCCTCAAGTCCAAAGCCCTGGGCGGTTTGATTCTCGCCGGTTGCGCCAGCCTTTATGGCTGCGCCGGTCAACACAGCGAAGCTGCATTGCAACAGGCGAGTACTGATTTTCAGGCAGTGAAAGAAGACTCCAACGTGTTGCGCATCGCGCCCAAAGACGTGATTCGTGCCGGTGAATCCCTGGCCCGTGCCGATCGTCTGTCGACTTATTGGGGCAGCGGCTGGGACGTGGCGCATTACGCATACCTGAGCCAGCGTTACAGTGAAATCGCCCGTGAGCACACCAAACAGGTACTTAACGAAGAAAGTGCAGCCAAGCTGGAACTGGAGCGTCAGCGCCTGCAACTTGCCCTGCGCGAGTCGAAACTGCTCAGCGTTCAGCAGCAGGGTAAGTGGCTCGAAGAGCAGATTGTTGCGTTGGCCACCACGCAGACTGATCGCGGTCTGGTGATGACCCTCGGCGACGTATTGTTCGACACCGGCGAAGCGGAATTGAAGAACTCGGCCAACCGCGTGGTCCTGAAAATCGTGCAGTTCCTGCAACTCAACCCCAAGCGTGTCGTGCGCATCGAGGGTTACACCGACAGCACCGGCGGCAAGCAGGACAACCTCAAACTGTCCCGCGACCGTGCGCAAGCGGTGGCCGATGTGCTGATGGATCTGGGCATCGAGGACAAACGCATTCAGGTCGAAGGTTACGGCGATGAATACCCGGTGGACGCCAATGCTTCCGAGCGCGGGCGTGCACAGAACCGTCGAGTGGAAATTGTTTTCTCCGACGAAAAAGGCCAGCTCGGCGCCGCCCGCTGAGGGCTGCGTCTCTGGAAAGCCCGGGCTGTCATGCAGCGCCGGGCTTTTTTATGTCTGTCGATTGCATCGCAAATCAATACAGTTGCGACTGACAATGCACTGTATGGTTGACTAAAGTGGCAACTGTCCCAGTACACTTCTAAACTGTTCCGGTATTGTTTCACACAAGAATAAAACGCCCGTGAAATCGAGTGCTGCGTCATGACCAATCTCTTGCTCTACCAACGTATTGCTCAGCAACTGGCCGAGGACATCCGCCGTGGTGTCTATCAACCGGGGGAGCGCGTGCCTTCGGTGCGCAAGATGAGTTCGCAGCTCAACGTCAGCCATGCGACGGTGTTGCAGGCTTACGCCAATCTCGAGGATCAGGGGCTGATCCGTGCACGCCCGCAGTCGGGTTATTACGTGCACCAGACGCCGGCACTGACGGCGCCGACGCCGGACATTGCCCGGGTCGAGCGACCAGGCCTGGTCACCCGCAGCAGCATCATTCAGCAAGTGTTGGTCGAATCGCGCCGCGAAGGGGTTTTCCCATTGGGCGCAGCGGTGCCCAGCGTCGAGTATTTGCCGGTGCGCGCTCTGCATCAGCAATTGGCCAAAGTCACCCGTTTCCATAGTCCGCGGGCGTTCAGCTACATGTTCAGCCCGGGTTTTGAACCGTTGCGCCGGCAAGTGGCTATTCGCATGCGTGATGCCGGCGTGGTGGTCGATCCTTCGGAAGTGGTCATCACCCACGGTTGCGTCGATGCCTTGCAGATGTCGCTGCGGGTGCTGACTCGTCCCGGCGATCTGATCGCCGCCGAATCGCCGACCTATTACGGCCTGCTGCAATTGGCCGACTTGCTCGGCTTGAAAGTCATCGAGATCCCCAGCGACCCGGCGACCGGCATGAGCCTGGAAGCGTTGCAACTGGCAGCCAACCAGTGGTCGATCAAGGCCTTGGTGCTGACCACCCGCCTGAGCAATCCGCTGGGCGGCACCATGCCCGAAGAGCGGCAAAAACAATTGCTGCGCCTGGCCTCGGACTTCGATATCCAGATAATCGAAGACGATATCTATGGCGAACTGATGTTCGAGCAAGGCAAGACCAAGGCACTCAAGGCATACGACCGACTGGACCGGGTGATCTATTGCTCGAGTTTCTCCAAGACCCTGTCGCCGGGTGTGCGCATCGGCTGGATGATTGCCGGCAAGTATCAGCAGGAAATCCAGCGCTTGCAGACCTTCACCACGCATTCAGCGTGTAGCGTCACGCAAATGGCCATTGCCGCTTATCTGGAAAATGGCGGTTATGACCGGCATTTGCGGTACATCCGCCAGGAATACCGAAAAAACCTCAGCGCCTTTCAATTGGCGGTGCAGCAGTACTTCCCCGAAGGCACGCAAATGACCCGGCCCACGGGCGGTTTCATTCTTTGGGTGAGTCTGCCGGGCAGGGTCAATACCCAGGAATTGCATGTCCGTGCCTTGCAACAGGGCATCAGTATCGCGCCGGGGCTGATCTTCAGTAATACCGAGCAGTTCAACCACTGTATTCGGCTGAACTGCGGCATTCCGTGGAATCGCGAGGCGGAGCGGGCGCTGATGACCCTCGGTCTGCTGGCCACCCAACTGTGTCAGGAAACAGCCAGCGGTTTCTGAACGAGATGCGAACCAAGCTTGTCATACGACGCTCAACAGGCGAGCATATGGCCCTCTGCCGTTAGTGTCGTGGTTCCATGAAAGCGATTTTTCCTGCCTGGGTTTTGCTCTGCCTGCTGATGATCGGTCATGCTCCTGCTGTCATGGCGGCAACCGATCAGCAAAAACCGACCGCTACAGCCACTGCAAAAAAACCAGCCGTGAGCAAGAAAGCGGCTCCGGTAAAGAAGCGTGCACCCGTCGCCTCCAAGTCGAAGTCCGCCAAAGAAGTTGCCAAAACCAAACTGCCTGCGGCAAAGCTTGATCTGAGCCTGCCCAAGGACATGGTCCAGGAGTTGAAGCCGGTCGGCGCCGTGCCTTTGCCTAAGCGTGAGGCGATCCTGCCGCAGATGTTTGGCGAAAAAGACAGCGGCTTCCAGCTCAACGGGCGTCTGCTCAGCAATGAAATGCAGCTTCAATTGCGTAACGAAGAACGTCGTGAAGTTGAAGGCGCAGCGCTGGATTTCGAATTCAAGCAGTAAATTCAATCCATCGGTGACCCGCAGGGCAGACGCTTTGTCGGAGACTGGTCAGTCACATTGGTTTGTGCGTAAAAACCCCGCTCAAGGAATTTGAAACAACCGTTTTAGCGGTTACTCTGTTCCGCGTCCCTTTAACACATTGCCCGTCGCGAGGAACTCGTCGTCATGAAATGCCGAGAAGGCTGTGGCGCCTGTTGTATTGCCCCTTCCATCAGTTCACCGATTCCCGGTATGCCGCAAGGCAAACCTGCGGGCGAACGTTGCGTGCAGCTCTCGGTCGAAAACCTGTGCAGCATTTTCGGCCAGCCGGAGCGCCCGGCGGTCTGCTCGGATTTCTCCGCCGATGTGGAAGTCTGTGGCAGCAGCCAGCAAGAAGCGATCAAGCTGATTGGCTGGTGGGAGCAGATGACGGCGGCGTGATGTGTCAAACGAACGGAACTTCAACAATAAGGAATAAGACTATGGGTTCGCTGCATCGTATCGCTGTGTTGTGTGGTTTGACTGCCGTGCTGGCTACTTCGGTGGCTCAGGCTGAAGACTGGAAGGTCGCCAAGAATGAGGACGGCATCAAAGTCTCGCTGAGCGAAGTGCCGGGTTCGGACTACAAGTCCTATCAAGGCGTGACGATGATGAAAACCACCGTCGCCAAACTCAAGGCCTTGCAGGAAGACGTTGCCGGTGCCTGCTCCTGGATTCACGAATGCAAGATGCAAAAACTGCTCAAGCATGAAGGTGACCAGAGCTGGACCTATACCCAGTTCAATACACCGTGGCCAGTAACCCCACGTGACTCGGTGCTGCAGGTCACTACCGTAGAAGGCGCCGACGGCAGCCTGACCCGCAACCTGAAAGGTGTTCCAACCTATATTCCGGAAGAAAAGGGCTTCGTGCGCGTTGCTCAGGTCACTGGTTTCTGGAAGTTCGTCCCTAAAGGCGATCAGGTAGAAGTGACTTACCAGGTGCACACCGAGCCAGGTGGCAGCGTACCGGCGATGGTTGCCAACAAGTTTGTCGTTGATGCGCCGTTCAATACCCTGAAAGAACTGAAAGCGCGCGCCGAGAAGTAATCAGCGCGTCTCCAGCCAAACGCCCCGATCATTCGGGGCGTTTTGTTTTGTAGCTATTTTGTGTTTCCAGATATGCGTTGCACGAAATTTTCACAAAGTGTTCCAGACAATTCGCCCGCGCTGTTTGCACCCTGTCCCGGTATGGCGCTGGCTTGAAATGAAAGAGTCAGGCTGCGGGCAGTAATCAATGGCAATGGTGCCGTTGATCGTGCAACATTTGCGCACCGCGCACGCCCCGGGGCCTGGAATGGCCAATAGAGGGCAGGGCGCAGCTGTATTTTTGCAACTTCAACTTCCAATGGGTCCTAAAACGACATGGCAAACCCGGACGCCCTGAATCAGCAGCGATCTTCAAGTCGCCTGCTGCAACCGACCGTCAAATCGCATCTGGCCTACACGCTGCTGTGCGCGCTGGTCATGATGGTGATGTTTTCCGTGCTGCGCCTCGCGCTGCTGGTCTACAACCGCGAGATGATCCTCGATACCCCGGCCTCGACTTTCCTCGAAGCCTTCGCCAACGGCCTGCGGTTCGACCTGCGCCTGGTGGTTTACGTCTGCGTTCCGCTGGTGCTGGCACTGTTCAGTGCCCGAGCGATGGCGGCGCGTGGATTCTTCCGCCTCTGGCTGAGCATTGCGTCGAGCATCGCGCTGTTCCTCGGCCTGATGGAGATGGACTTCTATCGCGAGTTCCACCAGCGCCTCAACGGTCTGGTGTTTCAGTACGTGAAAGAAGACCCGAAAACCGTGATGAGCATGCTCTGGTACGGTTTCCCGGTGGTGCGTTATCTGCTGGCCTGGGCCGTGGGCACCGTGATCCTGACACTGGCGTTCAAAGGCGCCGACCGTGCAACGCGTCCTCGCGGGCCGTTCAGTGGCGGCAATGTCAGCACCCGTCAGATTGCGCCATGGTATGCGCGCCTTGCGGTGTTCGTGGTGTGTCTGCTGATCTGTGTGGTTGCCGCTCGTGGCACCCTGCGTCAGGGTCCTCCACTGCGTTGGGGCGACGTCTACACCACCGATTCGAACTTCGCCAACCAGTTGGGCCTCAACGGCACGTTGTCGCTGATCTCCGCGGCGAAAGACCGGATGGGCGAAGATCGCAACAACATCTGGAAAGCCACACTGCCGGAAGCTGAAGCACAGAAAATCGTGCGTGAAATGCTGGTGATGCCGGACGACAAACTGGTTGATGCCGATATTGCCGCTGTGCGTCGTGACTACACGCCGCCAGCCGACAAGACCCTGCCGATCAAGAACGTTGTCGTGATCCTGATGGAAAGCATGGCCGGTCACTCGGTGGGCGCATTGGGCGCACCGGGCAACATCACGCCATACCTCGACAAACTGTCGAAGGAAGGCCTGCTGTTCGACCGCTTCTTCTCCAACGGCACCCACACCCACCAGGGTATGTTCGCCACGATGGCCTGCTTCCCGAACCTGCCAGGTTTCGAATACCTGATGCAGACCCCGGAAGGCAGCCACAAGTTGTCCGGTTTGCCGCAACTGCTGAGCGCGCGCAAATATGACGACGTTTACGTCTACAACGGTGATTTCGCCTGGGACAACCAGTCGGGCTTCTTCAGCAACCAGGGCATGACCAACTTCGTTGGCCGTAATGACTTCGTCAACCCGGTGTTCTCCGATCCGACCTGGGGTGTGTCCGACCAGGACATGTTCGACCGTGGTCTGGTGGAGCTGAAGGCACGGGAAAACGGCAAGCCGTTCTACGCGCTGCTGCAAACCCTGTCCAACCACACGCCATACGCCTTGCCGACGCCATTGCCGGTCGAGCGCGTGACTGATCGTGGCAGCCTCAACGAACACTTGACCGCCATGCGCTACGCCGACTGGGCACTGGGTCAGTTCTTCGAGAAGGCGCGAAAAGAGCCGTACTTCAAGGAAACTCTGTTCGTGATCGTTGGCGACCACGGTTTCGGCAACGAGCGTCAGATCACCGAAATGGACCTGGGTCGCTTCAACGTACCGATGCTGATGATCGCACCGGGCATCCAGGAGAAATTCGGCCAGCGTGACCACACCGTGGGTACGCAGATCGATATCGTGCCGACCATCATGGGTCGTCTGGGTGGCGAAGTGCGTCATCAATGCTGGGGTCGTGACCTGCTCAACCTGCCGGCTGGCGACACCGGTTTCGGTGTGATCAAGCCTTCGGGTAGCGAGCAGACCACCGCCATTGTCACGGCTGACCAGATTCTGGTGCTGCCGAAAGAGAAAGAAATGGCGCCGAAGATCTACCAGTACCAACTGGGCGCGAATCCTTCAGCCGAGATCATTCCGGACGCACCGCGTACTGCTGAACTGAAACTCAAGCTTGAAGCATTCCTGCAAACGGCGACCAAGAGCCTGATGGACAACACTGCTGGTGTAGTCAACGGCAAGCCGGACTGATAGTTCTGCAATAAGCTGTACGCAATAAAAAAGAGGCCCTGAAAAGGGCCTCTTTTTTTTACGCTTGAATCGTTATATCCGACCGAGTAACAACAGCACCAGGAGCACGACCAATACCACGCCGATAATGCCCGATGGACCGTAACCCCAACTTCTAGAGTGCGGGAAGACCGGCAGACCACCGATCAGCAACAGGATCAGGATGATTATAAGAATTGTGCCCATGTCGATTTCCTTGTGGGTAGTGTTCGAGAAGTCTTGGTGTTTGATGGCGGCTGGACACTAAGTAAATCCAGACTGCTTACAAGTTCCGACTGGTGCGCTTGAAAGAAAATTCAATGTTTTTTTAATGTATTTGGATCGTTCGCTTATTTCCTTTAAAGCAAAAGATCAAAAGATCGCAGCCTTCGGCGGCTCCTACAGGAATCGGTGTAGGAGCTGCCGAAGGCTGCGATCTTTTGATCTTGCATTCAGCAATCTGATGGAGCGTGGGTCGCTGCTGATCCTTCGCTACACTCCGCGCATCTTCCCCAGAACAACAAGGCTGTCTGCTATGCAAAATCGCATGATGATCACTGGTGCGGGCTCTGGCCTGGGTCGCGAAATCGCGCTGCGCTGGGCGCGTGAAGGCTGGCAACTGGCCCTGTCGGATGTCAGCGAACCCGGTCTGGTGGAAACCCTGAAACTGGTGCGCGAGGCGGGCGGTGACGGCTTTATCCAGCGCTGCGACGTGCGCGACTACAGTCAACTGACTGCATTCGCCCAGGCCTGCGAAGAGAAGCTCGGCGGTATCGACATCATCGTCAATAACGCTGGTGTGGCCTCTGGCGGGTTCTTCAGCGAACTGTCGCTGGAAGACTGGGACTGGCAGATCGCAATCAACCTGATGGGCGTGGTCAAAGGCTGCAAGGCGTTCCTGCCGTTGCTGGAGCAAAGCAAAGGCAAGATCATCAACATCGCGTCGATGGCCGCACTGATGCAAGGCCCGGCGATGAGCAATTACAACGTGGCCAAGGCTGGCGTGGTGGCGTTGTCGGAAAGCCTGCTGATCGAACTGGCGCAACAGGAAGTCGGTGTGCATGTGGTTTGCCCGTCATTCTTCCAGACCAACCTGCTCGACTCGTTCCGTGGCCCGACTCCGGCAATGAAGGCTCAGGTCGGCAAGTTGCTGGAGAGTTCGCCGATTACTGCGGCGGACATCGCCGACTACATTTACCAGCAAGTCGCCGCAGGCGAGTTCATGATCTTGCCGCACGAACAAGGTCGCATGGCCTGGGCGATCAAGCAGAAAAACCCGCAACTGCTGTACAACGAAATGACCTCCATGGCGGAAAAAATGCGCGCCAAGGCCAAGCAAACCAACGGCTGAACTTGCCTGCGAAGTAGTGCATCGTTAGGGTGGCCGCCATCTTCACCCTGACGAGACTTCGCACATGCTCAATTACTTGTGGTTTTTCCTCGCGGCATTGTTCGAAATCGCCGGTTGTTTTGCATTCTGGATGTGGCTGCGCCAAGGTAAAAGTGCCTTGTGGGTGATCCCGGCGCTGCTCAGTCTGACCTTGTTCGCGCTGCTGTTGACCCGCGTCGAAGCGACTTACGCGGGCCGCGCCTATGCGGCTTATGGCGGCATCTATATCGTTGCGTCGATTGGCTGGCTGGCCGTGGTGGAGCGCATTCGCCCGCTGGGCTCGGACTGGATCGGCGTGGCATTGTGCGTGATCGGTGCCAGCATCATTTTGTTCGGGCCGAAGTTTTCGGCAGCGTGATCTGTGAGCTTTCTGCGCCGATTTGCAGGAAGCGTCTGACAGGCAAATCGATGGGCGTTGTAGGGCAAGACTGAATTGCCCGGCGCGCATTGTGGTGCGCTCGGGCGCGGTGCATCTTCAAGGCTGATCAACCTTGAAGGACGAACTCAATGCTTGTACTCAGTCGTGTTGTCGGCGAATTGATTTCCATCGGTGACGACATCACCCTGCGCGTGCTGTCGGTCAACGGGTCGAGCGTGCGCTTTGGCGTCGAAGCCCCTCAGCAGGTCAACGTGCACCGTGCCGAGGTCTACGAAAGAATCCAGCGCAAACAGGCCAGCGCCAAGGGTCGTTGAGGCTGGTCAGTCGAATAGATGCTTGGGCACATCGTGCTTCAGCATCAACTGGCATTGCTCGCTTTCCGGGTCAAAGACGATCAGTGCCTGGCCTTTGGTCAGCGCCTGACGCACGCGCAGTACGCGGGTTTCCAGCGGCGTGTCATCACCGTTGTCGGTACCATCGCGAGTGACGAAATCCTCGATCAGGCGGGTGAGGGTGTCGACTTCAAGGGCGTCGTAGGGAATCAGCATGGGCACCTCGGCTAAATCAATGTCGGGATGCTACGGCGATTGCCGGTTGCCTGCCAGTTTTGTGTTGGTCGTACCGGCCCCTTCGCTGGCAAGCCAGCTCCCACAAGGTTTAATGGTTTACACAATATTGTGTTCCACCCCAAAACCTGTGGGAGCTGGCTTGCCAGCGATGAGGCCCGTCATGTCACAACTCAATCTGAATCAGCTATCCGACCGCTGCCCGACCAGACTGTCCACCGAAGGCACCCGTGTATCGCTTTCCATCTGCGTCTCGTGCTCGATCTGATGACTGAATCGATCCAGCGAAGCATTGGCCGGCGCCGCATCGCTGGCAAACACTGGCGGACTCAGGATGTAGGCACACAGCAAGCGACTCAGCGCTGCGAGGCTGTCGATGTGCGTGCGCTCATAACCATGGGTCGCATCGCAGCCGAAAGCCAGCAGGGCGGTGCGGATATCGTGCCCGGCGGTCACCGCCGAATGCGCGTCGCTGTAGTAATAACGGAACATGTCCCGGCGCACCGGCAGTTCGTTTTCACCGGCCAGCCGCAGCAAGTGCCGCGACAGGTGATAGTCGTACGGTCCGCCGGAATCCTGCATCGCCACGCTTACCGCGTGCTCGCTGGAGTGCTGGCCCGGTGCGACCGGTGCGATGTCGATGCCGACAAACTCACTGACATCCCAAGGCAACGCCGCCGCTGCACCGCTTCCGGTTTCCTCGGTGATGGTGAACAGCGGATGGCAATCGATCATCAGTTCCTGACCGCTGTCGACGATGGCTTTGAGTGACGCCAGCAACGCGGCGACCCCGGCCTTGTCGTCTAGATGGCGAGCGCTGATATGCCCGCTTTCAGTGAACTCCGGCAACGGATCGAAGGCCACCACATCACCGACGCTGATCCCCAGCGAATCGCAATCGGCCTTGGTCGCGCAATAGGCGTCGAGGCGCAGTTCGACGTGATCCCAACTGATCGGCATCTCGTCCACCGCTGTATTGAATGCGTGCCCCGAGGCCATCAGCGGCAGCACGCTGCCACGAATCACGCCGTTGTCGGTGAACAGGCTGACGCGGCTACCCTCGGCAAAACGGCTGGACCAACAGCCAACCGGGGCGAGGGTCAGACGCCCGTTGTCTTTGACTGCACACACGGCGGCCCCGATGGTATCGAGGTGCGCCGAGACAGCTCGGTCGGGGCTGTTCTTCTTGCCCTTGAGCGTGGCGCGGATGGTGCCGCGTCGGGTCATTTCGAAGGGAATGCCGAGTTCCTCCAGACGCTCGGCGACGTAGCGCACGATGGTGTCGGTGAACCCGGTGGGGCTGGGAATGGCGAGCATTTCCAGCAGGACTTTTTGCAGGTAGTTGAGATCCGGTTCGGGAAATTGACTGTTCATGGAAACTCCTGATGAGTTGAGCGCATCGATGGTTTCGATGAGGGGCATTTGATGGTAGCTGTCAGGGCCTCATCGCTGGCAAGCCAGCTCCCACAGGATCAGAGGCGTACCCAATAACTGTGGGAGCGGGCTTGCCCGCGATGGGGCCGGATCAGGCACTACATATTCAAGAAACAGCCGGCTGACTGTGCGGAAACAACAAATCCACAAACCGCTCTGCCGTCGGCTGCGGTTCATGGTTGGCCAACCCGGCGCGTTCGTTGGCTTCGATAAATACGTACTCCGGTTGATCCGCCGCCGGCACCATCAGATCGAGGCCGACCATCGGAATATCCAGCGCCCGGGCCGCGCGCACGGCAGCATCGACCAGTGTCGGATGCAGAATCGCCGTCACATCCTCCAGCGTGCCACCGGTGTGCAGATTGGCGGTGCGCCGCACGAACAGATGCTCGCCAGCCGCCAGAATGCTGCTGTAGTCATAACCGGCCGCATGCAAAGTGCGCTGGGTTTCGTGATCCAGCGGGATTTTGCTTTCGCCGCTGGTAGCCGCTTGCCGACGACGGCTCTGCGCTTCGATCAACGCGCCGATCGAGTGCTGACCGTCGCCAACCACTTCCGCCGGACGACGAATTGCCGCCGCGACCACCTCAAATCCGATCACCAGAATCCGTAGATCCAGCCCTTCGTGGAAACTCTCCAGCAGCACGCGACTGTCAAATTGCTTAGCCGCGTCGATGGCTTGCTGCACCTCTTCGATGCTCTGCAAGTCCACTGCGACGCCCTGGCCTTGCTCGCCGTCCAGCGGCTTGACCACGACTCGTTGATGCTCATCGAGGAATGCCAGATTGTCGTCGGCGTTGGCGGCCAGTTGCTGCGACGGCAACTTCAAACCTGCGGTCTTGAGCACCTTGTGCGTCAGGCTTTTGTCCTGGCACAACGTCATGCTGATGGCGCTGGTCAGATCGCTCAGGGATTCACGGCAACGCACCCGGCGTCCGCCATGACTGAGGGTGAACAAACCCGCATCGGCGTCATCCACCTGCACATCAATACCGCGTCGATGAGCCTCTTCGACAATGATCCGCGCGTACGGATTGAAGTTGGCTTCCGGCCCCGGGCCGAGGAACAGCGTCTGATTGATGCCGTTTTTGCGCTTGATGGCGAAGGTCGAGAGATTGCGGAAACCGAGTTTGGCGTAGAGGCTTTTTGCTTGCCGGTTGTCATGCAACACCGACAAATCGAGATAGCTCAAACCGCGACTCATGAAGTGCTCAATCAAATGACGCACGAGCACTTCGCCAACCCCCGGACGCGAACACTGCGGATCAACCGCCAGGCACCAGAGGCTGCTGCCGTTTTCCGGATCGTTGAACGCCTTGTGATGATTCAGGCCCATGACGCTGCCGATCACCGCACCGCTGTCTTCGTCCTCCGCCAGCCAATAAACCGGACCGCCCTGATGGTGCGGCGTGAGCAATGTGGCATCAATCGGCAGCATGCCGCGCGCCTGATACAGGTTATTGATTGCCTGCCAGTCCGCTTCGCTCTGCGCCCGGCGGATACGGAAACCGCGAAACACTCGGGTCGCCTGCCGGTAATCGCTGAACCACAGACGCAGCGTGTCAGACGGATCGAGAAACAGCAGCGTCGGTTCGAGGCCGAGAATTTGCTGCGGAGCGGCGACGTACAGCGCGATGTCGCGCTCGCCCGGTTGCTCGTTGAGCAGCTCTTGCGCAAGGCTCGCCGGGTCAGGAAAGGTGTGGCCGATCAACAACCGCCCCCAGCCGCAATGCACGGCGATGGGATCGGTTGCGAGCTGGCTGCCGTCTTCGGCGAGCCGCGCCTGCAAGCGTTCATACGAAGGTGTCTGACCGCGCAACAAGCGTTGGCTGTAAGCCGTGGCGTGGGGTTTCATCAATCAGATTCCTTGTTCGCTGAGCCACAGGTTCAGTGCCGCCAGTTGCCACAGCTTCGAGCCGCGCAACGGGGTCAATTGGCCTTGCGGATCGGTCAGCAGTTTGTCGAGCATCGCCGGGTTGAACAGGCCGCGATCCTGGCTCGGGTCGAGCAGCAGATCACGCACCCAGTTCAGCGTGTCGCCCTGCAAATGCTTGAGGCCGGGCACCGGGAAATAGCCTTTCTTGCGGTCGATCACTTCGCTCGGGATGACCATGCGTGCAGCTTCTTTCAGAACCTGTTTGCCGC
This sequence comes from Pseudomonas sp. NPDC087346, assembly GCF_044744235.1. NCBI lineage: Bacteria > Pseudomonadati > Pseudomonadota > Gammaproteobacteria > Pseudomonadales > Pseudomonadaceae > Pseudomonas > Pseudomonas sp. NPDC087346. The sequence goes on along the minus strand of NZ_JBIUXX010000026.1, from coordinate 38,650 downwards.
CATCGGGCAGCTTGAACTTGCCCGGCACCCGCGCCGACAGTTCAACCAGTCGATAGTCGAGAAACGGCGTGCGCGCTTCCAGGCCCCAGGCCATGGTCATGTTGTCGACGCGTTTGACCGGGTCGTCCACCAGCATCACCGTGCTGTCCAGACGCAGGGCTTTGTCGACCGCCGCATTGGCGCCGGGTTGTGCGAAATGTTCCTTAACGAAGTCGCCGGCAGCGTCATTGGCCGTCAGCCATTTCGGCTGCACGGTGGCGGCGTAGTCGTCGTAGCTGCGGTCGAAAAACGCCTCGCGATACGCCGCGTACGGATCGGCCGCGCCGTCCACTTGCGGGTACCAGTGATAACCGGCGAACAACTCGTCGGCGCCTTGGCCGCTTTGCACCACTTTGCAGTGCTTGGCCACTTCGCGGGACAACAGATAGAAGGCGATGCAGTCATGGCTGACCATCGGCTCGCTCATTGCGCGGAACGCTGCGGGCAACTGCTCGATGATCTCTTTTTCGTCGATGCGCAGTTGGTGATGCTGAGTGCCGTAGTGTTTGGCGATCAGATCGGAATACTGAAACTCGTCTCCGCGCTCGCCGCCGGCATCCTTAAAACCGATGGAGAAGGTCGAGAGATTCTCCACGCCGACTTCACGCAACAAGCCAACGAGCATGCTCGAATCGACGCCACCCGAAAGCAGCACGCCAACATCCACCGCCGCACGTTGACGAATGGCCACGGCTTCGCGGGTGCTGTCGAGGACGCGGTCACGCCAGTCTTCGAGGGTCAGATTTTTCTCATCCTCGTGTGGGCCATAGGGCAGCGTCCACCAGGTTTTCTGTTCGGTGCGGCCATCGGCTTCGATACGCATCCAGGTCGCTGGCGGCAGTTTTTCGATGCCGGCCAGTAGCGTGCGCGGCGCCGGAACCACGGCGTGGAAGTTCAGGTAATGATTGAGTGCCACCGGGTCGAGAATCGGGTTGATATCGCCACCCTTGAGCAGCGCCGGCAATGCCGAGGCAAAACGCAAACGCTGACCAGTGCGCGACAGGTACAGCGGCTTCACACCGAGTCGGTCACGGGCGATAAACAGACGCTGCGCGTCACGCTCCCAGATGGCGAAGGCAAACATGCCATTGAGTTTCGGCAGCAACGCTTCGCCCCAGGCGTGATAACCCTTGAGCAGCACTTCGGTGTCGCCACCGGAATAGAAGGCGTAGCCCAGCGCTTCGAGTTCGGCACGCAGTTCCGGGAAGTTGTAGATCGCGCCGTTGAAGGCCAGGGACAAGCCCAGTTGACTGTCGATCATCGGCTGCGCCGAGCCGTCCGACAGGTCCATGATTTTCAGGCGACGATGGCCCAGGGCAATCGGCCCTTGGGCATGGAAACCCCACGCGTCGGGGCCGCGAGGGGCCAGGTGATGGGTGATTCGCTCAATGGCTGCAAGGTCTGCAGGTTGATGATCAAAACGTAACTCGCCAGCTAATCCGCACATAAAGTCCTTACCGGTTTTTCCGTTGGGGAGGGGTCAATCGGTGCCGGCCAAAATGGCCGGTACTCTGAAACTGACCCGGTGCAGTTGTGGGAGTTTTAGAACGATAAGTTATAAGGGCCGGCGGCTGACCAGTGGCCATTCGCCGTTTGTTACTTGCCGCGGATTAACCTGCGCAAGGCGAAACGATTGGGATGGCAGGCTTCGGCCACGCTTCTGGGCAGCGGCAATGGCTCGTTCTCCAGCCATGCCGCGAGCAGTTCGCCGGACAGCGGCGCGGTGATCAGCCCGCGTGAGCCGTGGCCGCTGTTGACGTATAAACCGTCGAGCCACGGGCATTCGATGTCTGGAACCTGTCGCGCGTCTTTGCTCAGCGCCGCATAGGCCTGATCGAAGGCTTCGCGGTCGGCCAACGGACCGACAATCGGCAAATAATCCGGGCTGGTGCAACGGAACGCGGCGCGCCCCTCAAGCTGTTCGGGGTCCTGCTCGCTGATATTCAGGCGTGAGACCAGGTCGTGGGAGATTTCTTCGAGCATTGCCAGATTGCCCAGATGTTCGGCGGTGGTCGGCGTCAGGTCTTCACTGTTGAAGTCGAAACTGGCACCCAGCGTGTGCTCACCCAAACGGGCCGGGGCGACATAACCTTCGGCACACACCACGGTGCGCAGCGCCTGACTTTGCTCGGTTTCGGACAAGCAGGTGATCTGTCCGCGAATGCGCTTGAGGGGCAAGTCGGCACTCTGCGCAAAACGCTGAATCTCGGCGGCACCGGCCAGCACCACCACCGGGGCGGCGGCGAGCAGACGTTCACCGTCGAACGCCTGCCATTGATCATCGACCTTGCGCAATTGCAGCACATCGTGATGTTGCAGCAGGGTGATATTCGGTTGTGCAGCTTGTGCCTGACACAGTGCTGGCGGATGCACCCAACCCCCTTCGGGGTAGAACAAACCGCCATGGGCCAGAGCGATGCCGGCCTGCACTTCGGCTTGCGGCTGATCGAGCCAGTGCACCAGATCTTCCGGGAACGCCTCGGCCAGTTGCGCCTGACGCTCGGCTTCCTTGGCATTGAACGCCAGTTGCAGCACGCCGCAATCTTCCCAATCCGTGCCACGTTGCAGGGACTCCAGCAGACGTCGGGTGTAGCCGAAACCGCTGACGATCATTTGCGAAAGCGTTGTGCCGTGCGCGGACAACTTCAGATAAAGCACGCCTTGCGGATTACCCGACGCTTCGCGGGCCACGGCGTCATGCCGTTCCAGCAAACTGACCTGCCAACCGCGAGCAGCGAGGCTAGCGGCGCTGGCGCAACCGGCCAGACCTGCACCGATCACCAGCGCCCGACGTTCACCGGTCAACGGTGCAGGACGGGCGAACCAAGGTTTGGCCGGGACCGGTGGCGCGACATCCTGTGGCCAGCCGAGAAACTCGCCGCGCAGGATTTCCCACTTGTGACCGATGCCCGGCGTGCGCTTCATCTTGAACCCGGCGGCGTTGAGCAAGCGCCGCACCCAACCGGTGCTGGTGAAGGTGCTGATGGTCGAGCCGGGCGCGGCCAGTCGCGCCAGTTCGACGAACAGTTCGGCGGTCCACATGTCGGGGTTTTTCGCCGGGGCAAAACCGTCGAGGAACCACGCGTCGATCTGCGCGTCGAGTTGCGGCAGTTGTTCCAGTGCATCGCCGATCATCAACGTCAGCGTCACTCGACCGTTGGCCAAGGTGATGCGCTGAAAACCCTGATGAATTGCCACATAGTGCGTGAGCAACTGATCGGATAATGGCTTGAGATCCGGCCAGAGCGCCAGTGCCCGTTGCAGATCGGCGGGGCTGAGCGGGTACTTTTCGACGCTGACGAAATGCAGCCGCGCACCCACCACCGCGTGTTGTTCGAACAACTGCCAGGCGCAGAGAAAATTCAGCCCGGTGCCGAAGCCGGTTTCGCCGATCACTAGTCGTCCATCCGCTGGCAACGCGGCAAAACGCTCGGCCAGACGGTTCTGTTCGAGGAACACGTAGCGGGTTTCATCGAGGCCCGACTTGTCGGAAAAATACACGTCATCGAACACCCGCGAATGCGGGCGTCCCTGATCATCCCAGTCGAGTTGGGCGTGGGGCATTACAGGTTTCATGGCAGGCTCGGCAACGGCAAGGCGGCCATTCTAGCCGATCGCGCAGGGGGCGCTTGATCCATGGCAAGGTGGTGGCCGGGCATGTCGTGGAAAATGCCAAAAAATCGCGATCATCCGCTAGTCTTGCTGAACCCTGTAAGGAGCTGTCCCATGTTCGAATCCGCTGAAATCGGTCACGCCGTCGACAAAGACACTTACGAAGCTGCCGTGCCCGCTCTGCGTGAAGCGCTGCTTGAAGCTCAGTTCGAGTTGCAGCAACAAAAGCGTTTTCCGGTGATCATTTTGATCAACGGCATCGAGGGCGCGGGCAAGGGCGAGACCGTCAAGCTGCTCAACGAGTGGATGGACCCGCGCCTGATCGAAGTGCGCACCTTCGACCAGCAGACCGATGAAGAGCTGGCGCGGCCACCGGCATGGCGTTACTGGCGGATGTTGCCGGCCAAGGGGCGGATGGGGATTTTCTTCGGTAACTGGTACAGCCAGATGTTGCAGGGTCGGGTGCACGGACTGTTCAAGGACCCGCGTCTGGATCAGGCGATCAACGCCGCCGAGCGTCTGGAAAAGATGCTTTGCGATGAAGGCGCGCTGATCTTCAAGTTCTGGTTTCACCTCTCCAAGAAACAGATGAAGGCACGGCTCAAGGCTCTGGCCGATGACCCGCTGCACAGCTGGCGCATCAGCCCGCTGGACTGGCAGCAATCGGAGACCTACGACAAGTTCGTCAAGTACGGCGAGCGCGTGTTGCGCCGCACCAGCCGCGACTATGCGCCGTGGCACGTGATCGAAGGTGTGGACGCCCCTTATCGCAGTCTGGCGGTCGGCAAGATTTTGCTCGAAGGCCTGCAAAGTGCGCTGAAACGCCAGAGCATCCAGACGCACGATGTCACCGCTGCGCCGCTGGGCGTGGCGGTCGATCAGTTGAACCTGCTCGACAGTCTCGACCTGACCCGGCGTCTGGACAAGAAAGACTACGAAGAGCAATTGATCACCGAGCAGGCGCGTCTGTCGGGGTTGATGCGTGACAAACGCATGCGTCGACATGCGCTGGTGGCGGTATTCGAAGGTAACGATGCGGCAGGCAAGGGCGGGGCGATCCGCCGTGTCGCCGCCGCGCTTGATCCGCGCCAGTACAACATCGTGCCGATTGCCGCGCCGACCGAAGAAGAGCGCGCGCAGCCATACTTGTGGCGGTTCTGGCGGCACATTCCGGCGCGGGGCAAGTTCACCGTATTCGACCGTTCCTGGTATGGCCGGGTGCTGGTGGAGCGGGTCGAAGGCTTCTGCAGCCCGGCGGACTGGATGCGCGCCTACAGCGAAATCAACGACTTTGAAGAGCAGATCGCTGATGCCGGGGTAATCGTCGTCAAGTTCTGGCTGGCAATCGACAAGGACACGCAAATGGAGCGCTTTCAGGAGCGCGAGGAAATCCCGTTCAAGCGCTTCAAGATCACCGAGGACGACTGGCGCAACCGTGAAAAGTGGGACGTTTATCGCACGGCAGTGGGCGACATGGTTGATCGCACCAGCACCGAAATTTCCCCGTGGACGCTGGTCGAGGCCAATGACAAACGCTGGGCCCGGGTCAAAGTGTTGCGCACAATCAATCGCGCACTCGAAGAGGCTTTCGAGCGTTCCGACAAGCACGAGAAAAAACACAAGAGCTGAGCCGATGGACCCGCATACGCGAGGTGAATGATTGTCGCGGTCGGCGCCGGGGTGGACTTATGCTCGAGTCCACTCTCAACCGATAACAACAATGAGGTATGCCATGCGTGAAGTGGTGATCGTCGACAGCGTACGGACCGGCCTGGCCAAATCCTTTCGCGGCAAGTTCAACCAGACCCGCCCTGACGACATGGCGGCGCATTGCGTCAACGCGCTGCTGTCGCGCAACGACATCGACCCGGCCAGCGTCGAGGATTGCATCGTCGGTGCCGGCTCCAACGAAGGCGCGCAGGGCTACAACATCGGCCGCAACGTCGCGGTGCTCTCGCAGTTGGGCACTGGCGTTGCCGGGATGACCCTCAACCGTTTCTGTTCTTCCGGGTTGCAGGCGATTGCGATTGCCGCGAACCAGATCGCCTCGGGTTGCAGCGACATCATTGTTGCCGGCGGCGTCGAATCGATCAGCCTGACGATGAAAAGCGTCAATACCGACCACCTGATCAACCCTTTGCTTAAACAACAATCGCCGGGCATCTATTACACGATGGGCCAGACCGCCGAAGTCGTCGCGCGGCGTTATGGCGTCAGCCGTGAAGCGCAGGATCGTTACTCCCTGCAAAGTCAGCAACGCACCGCGCAGGCACAAGCGGCGGGGCTGTTTGCTGACGAAATCGTGCCGATGTCAGTGAAGTACCGCGTTGAAGACAAGAACACCGGCGAGGTGCAGATTCTCGACGGCATCGTCGATCACGATGACTGCAACCGCCCGGACACCACTTACGAAAGTCTTGCCGGGTTGAAACCGGTGTTTGCTGAAGATGGCTCAGTGACTGCTGGCAACTCGTCACAACTGTCCGACGGCGCCTCGATGACGCTGGTGATGAGCCTGGAAAAAGCCCTGCAACTGGGGCTCAAGCCGAAAGCGTTTTTCCGTGGTTTCACCGTGGCCGGTTGCGAGCCCGATGAGATGGGCATCGGCCCGGTGTTCTCGGTGCCGAAACTGCTCAAGGCCAAGGGTTTGCAAGTGGCGGATATCGATTTGTGGGAACTGAACGAGGCGTTCGCGTCGCAGTGTCTGTACAGCCGTGATCGGCTGGAAATCGATAACGCGAAGTACAACGTCAATGGCGGTTCGATTTCCATTGGTCACCCGTTCGGCATGACCGGGTCGCGGCAGGTCGGGCATCTGGTGCGTGAGCTGCAACGGCGCAATCTGCGTTATGGCATCGTGACCATGTGCGTGGGTGGCGGGATGGGCGCGACCGGGTTGTTTGAGGCGGTGCGTTAAGCCCTGAGAAGTTTGTTGTCAGTCCAATAGCTGGCTCCCACAGGTTTGGTGTTCAGCACAAAAACCTGTGGGAGCCAGCCTGCTGGCGATTGGTATCAACACTATTCAAGGGCGGGAATCGAGCAGTTGCATCCGCGCAATGTAGGCCTTGATCTCTTGCTCAGCGGTCTCGGCACTGTCGAACGGCCCTTCAAGGGTGTTTTCTCGCGTGCTGAAATACAGATCTCCATTGACCCGGCAAATTCGATCACTGCGAAAGTGCGTGGCGGGGGCCGCGTCCTGGGCGCGCATGGCTAACATGGCAAGTCTCCTGAAAAGGCCATGAATGAGTTCGATCAGCTTATGCCTGAAGCACTTGGCGTGCCCTGCCAGCCGATCAACGGCAGTGCGCCAATAAACCGTTGCGACCTGCACAGTTTCATTCGCGGCCTGGCCTGAACTGTCCCTGTGTCGCATCAGCCTCTGCGCCTAGAATGAGCGCTCTTGTCAGCAGGCTTTTGGGGTTCACATGCACATATCTTCCGGGCGCTGGGTGTATGGATTGTTCCTCGCGCTGCTGACCGCGTTTCTCTGGGGAATCTTGCCGATCAAACTCAAGCAGGTGTTGCAGGTGATGGACCCGTTCACGGTCACCTGGTATCGCCTGATGGTTGCCGGTGGCTGCCTGTTTATCTATCTGTCGTTGGCCAGGCGTTTGCCGAGCCGCAAGGTGCTTGGACCCAAGGGAGGCTGGCTGGTGCTGATGGCGGTACTCGGTCTGGTCGGCAACTACGTTTTGTATCTGATGGGCTTGCAGTTGCTCAGCCCCGGCACCGCGCAACTGGTGGTGCAGACCGGGCCGATCATGTTGCTGATCGCCAGTGTGTTTGTGTTCAAGGAGCGTTTCAGCATCGGTCAGGGTGTCGGCCTCGCGGTGCTGTTGATCGGTTTCGTGCTGTTTTTCAATCAGCGTCTGGCGGAGTTGCTGACCTCGCTGTCGGACTACACCGCTGGCGTACTGCTGGTGCTGTTGGGTTCGACGGTCTGGGCGTTTTACGCGCTGGGGCAGAAGCAATTACTGACGGTGTGGAATTCGCTGCAGGTGATGATGGTGATCTACCTGTTCTGCGCGCTGTTGCTGACGCCGTGGGTGCATCCGCTGGAAGCGTTGGAGTTGAGTCCGTTGCAGGGCTGGTTGCTGCTGGCGTGCTGCATGAACACCTTGATTGCCTATGGCGCATTTGCCGAGGCGCTGGCGCATTGGGAGGCGTCGCGGGTCAGTGCGACGTTGGCGATTACGCCGTTGGTGACTTTTGGCGCGGTAGCGATTGCGGCCGAAGTCTGGCCGGATTATGTGCATGCCGAGCAGATCAATGGTCTGGGGTATGGCGGGGCGGTGCTGGTGGTGTTGGGTTCGGCGCTGGTGGCGTTGGGGCCTTCGTTGATTGCCGGGCTCAAGGCGCGACGGGCACGGGTGGTTGCCAGTTAGACCGCGTTATCGTTCATCGCGAGCAGGCTCACTCCCACAGGGAAATGCGATCCCTTGTAGGAGTGAGCCTGCTCGCGATGGCTGACTTTAAGGTGCTAAAGATATCAGCCCTTGGCGCCAGCCTCGGTCATATTCTCTGGTCGAACCCACGCATCGAACTCTTCATCGGTCAGATAACCCAGCTCCAGCGCCGCCTCACGCAAGGTCAGCCCTTCGCCGTAAGCCTTCTTGGCGATTTCCGCCGACTTGTCGTAACCGATATGCGGATTCAACGCCGTCACCAGCATCAAGCCACGCTCCAGATGCTGGGCCATGACCTGCGCATCCGGTTCGAGCCCGGCGATGCAATGCTGCTGGAAGTTGCTGCAACCATCGCCGAGCAGGCGGATCGATTGCAGCAGGTTGTGGATGATCACCGGTTTGAACACGTTCAGCTGCAAGTGACCCTGACTCGCGGCGATGCCGATCGTCACGTCATTGCCCAGCACTTGGCAGGCGAGCATCGACAGCGCTTCGCACTGGGTCGGGTTGACCTTGCCGGGCATGATCGAACTGCCCGGCTCGTTGGCTGGCAGGCGTACTTCGGCAAAACCTGCGCGCGGGCCGGAGCCGAGCAGGCGCAGGTCGTTGGCGATTTTCATCAGCGCCACGGCCAGGGTTTTCAATGCGCCGGAGAGGGTGGTCAGCGGTTCGTGCCCGGCCAGTGCGGCGAATTTGTTCGGCGCAGTGACGAAAGGCAGGCCCGACAGCGCCGCCAGTTCAGCGGCAATCGCCTCGCCAAAACCATGCGGCGAATTCAGCCCGGTGCCGACTGCGGTGCCGCCCTGTGCCAGTTCGCAAACGGCTGGCAATGAGGCGCGAATCGCCCGCTCGGCGTAATCCAGTTGCGCTATAAACCCGGACACTTCCTGTCCGAAGGTGATCGGCGTGGCGTCCATCATGTGCGTGCGGCCGGTCTTCACCAGTTTCATGTGGCGGGCGGCCAGTTCGGCGAGGCCGCCGGACAGCTCGGCAATCGCCGGCAGCAGTTGTTCCTGCACGGCGCGGGCGGTGGCGATGCTCATGGCCGTGGGGAAGCAGTCGTTGGAACTCTGCGAGCGGTTGACGTGATCGTTCGGGTGCACCGGCGTCTTGCCGCCGCGTGGGTTACCGGCCAGTTCGTTGGCGCGGCCGGCGATCACTTCATTGACGTTCATGTTGCTCTGGGTGCCGCTGCCGGTCTGCCAGACCACCAGTGGAAACTGGTCGTCGTGTTGGCCGTCGAGGACTTCGTCGGCAGACTGTTCGATCAGGCGGGCGATGTCGGCGGGCAGATCGCCGTTGCGGTCGTTGACCCGGGCGGCGGCTTTCTTGATCAGGGCCAGGGCATGCAGCACCGGCAGCGGCATGCGTTCCTGACCAATGGCGAAGTTGATCAGCGAGCGTTGCGTCTGAGCACCCCAGTAAGCGTCGTCCGGGACCTCGATCTGGCCCAGGCTGTCGGTTTCGATACGGCTCATCGTGCACACTCCTGTTGGTCTGTTTGCGCAGTTTAGGCCCGGTTCGGCCCAGGTGGTTCCATCAACCCGATTGTTGACCGGTAAAACCCGGTCAATCAAGCGCCGCAAGGCCCGGGGGTTGAGCCGCAGCGATTTTTAGGCGCAGAATGGCCCCCCTTGGGGTTTTACCTCGCCTGCTAGAAAAGGAAACTCGATGACTCGTCTTCGTGCCATCTGCACCGCGGTTGCACTGGTTTGCGCCAGCGGCCAGGTGCTTGCCGATACCGCCAGCCACAACGCCAGTGCCGAAGCTTTCCTGACCCTGGCACACGCTGACAAACTGGGCACTCCGGTGTACATGCAAGTGCAGCAGATGTTTGCCCAGCGTTTTGAACAGACCAAAGCCCCGGAAGCCAAGAAAGCCGTACTGGAAACCTACCAGGCCAAGGCCAACGCTGCGCTGGACCAGGCCATTGGCTGGAACAAGCTCAAGCCTGACATGGTCAAGCTCTACACCAGCAACTTCAGCGAATCCGAGCTGAAAGACCTGGTCGCGTTCTACCAGTCGCCACTGGGCAAGAAAGTCCTGGAAAAAATGCCGCAGCTGACTCAGCAATCGGCCCAGATGACCCAGGCCAAGCTGGAAAGCGCAGTGCCTGTCGTCAACAAACTGTTGGATGACATGACCAATGAGCTGGCTCCGAAAGGCGCAGCTCCGGCCAAGAAGAAGTAATCAGCGGAGTTCGGTATGACCATGCAACAACGCATCGAATCGACGCTGGGCCTGTTACAGCCCGAGCATCTGCAAGTGCTGGATGAAAGCCACATGCACAGTCGCGGGTTACAGACCCACTACAAGGCTGTGGTGGTCAGCGCGCAGTTCGACGGCTTGAACCGGGTCAAGCGCCACCAGAAAGTCTACGGCACGCTCGGCGAGCTGATGGGCGAGTTCCATGCGTTGGCGCTGCACACCTACACCCCGCAGGAATGGGCAGAGATCGGCGCCGCCCCGGCGTCGCCGACCTGTGCCGGCGGTAGCAAGCACTGATAGATCTGCCGGCTTTTTGTAGTGAGGGTATTGGGTGAGGGGCTGTGGTGGTGAGGGGATTTATCCCCGTTGGGCTACGAAGTAGCCCCAAAACCCTTCAATCCCTTTTCTCCAGTTGAACCTCAGTTACCGGGTTTACGACTGCTGCGCAGCCGAACGGGGATAAATCCCCTCGCCACAGAGTTTCGACAGATCCTAAAACCGTCGTGTTTTTGCTAGAATCCGCAACGCGCCGCTAACCCGGCGCGTTTTTTTTCGTATCCGGTTCACCCTTTACGAGGGTAGCCACCTGGAGAAACACCCATGACACAACCGATTGTCGTGGCGGCACTGTATAAGTTCGTCACCCTCGAAGATTACGTCGCCCTGCGCGAGCCATTGCTGCAAGCGATGGTCGACAACGACATCAAAGGCACCTTGCTGATCGCCGAAGAAGGCATCAACGGCACGGTTTCCGGCACCCGCGAAGGCATTGACGGCCTGCTGGCCTGGCTGAAGAACGACCCGCGCATGATCGACATCGATCACAAAGAATCGTATTGCGACGATCAGCCGTTCTACCGCACCAAGGTCAAGCTCAAGAAAGAGATCGTCACCCTCGGCGTCGAAGGCGTGGACCCGAACAAAAAGGTCGGCACCTACGTTGATCCGCAAGACTGGAACGCGTTGATCAGCGACCCGGAAGTGCTGTTGATCGACACGCGCAACGATTACGAAGTGTCGATTGGCACCTTCGAAGGCGCCATTGATCCGAAAACCACCAGTTTTCGCGAATTCCCCGATTACATCAAAGCCCACTTCAACCCGGCCGTGCACAAGAAAGTCGCGATGTTCTGCACCGGCGGCATTCGTTGTGAGAAGGCATCGAGCTACATGCTCACCGAAGGCTACGAAGAGGTTTACCACCTCAAGGGTGGCATTCTGAAGTACCTCGAAGAGGTGCCGCAGGAAGAGACCAAATGGCAGGGCGACTGCTTTGTGTTCGACAACCGCGTGACCGTGCGTCACGACCTGAGCGAAGGCGACTACGATCAATGTCATGCCTGCCGCACACCGGTCAGCGTTGAAGATCGCACCTCTGAGCATTACGTGGCCGGCATCAGTTGCCCGCATTGCTGGGACAAGCTGAGCGAGAAAACCCGCCGTAGCGCCATTGATCGGCAGAAGCAGATCGAACTGGCCAAGGCGCGCAACCAGCCGCACCCGATCGGCTACAACTATAAGCAAGCATCCTCCGAGGCCTGAACCATGTCTGCGCGCCTGCTCTATGTGATGGACCCGATGTGTTCCTGGTGCTGGGGGTTCGCTCCGGTAGCCAAGGCTCTGGTCGAGCAGGCTCAGGCGGCGGGTGTCGAGTTGCATCTGGTGGTCGGCGGACTGCGCACCGGCAGCGGTGCGGCACTCGAACCGACCACTCGACGCTACATTCTCGAACACTGGCAAGCGGTCACCGAGGCCACCGGCCAGCCGTTCAAGCTTGAGGGCGCGTTGCCTGACGGTTTTGTCTACGACACCGAACCTGCCTGTCGCGCCATCGTCACCGCGCGCAGTCTTGCGCCGGATTGCGCGTGGAAACTGGTCGGGCTGATCCAGCAGGCGTTTTACGCTGAAGGCCGCGACGTCACCCAGGCCAGCGTGTTGGTAGAGCTGGCCGAGCAGGCCGGCGTGCCGCGTATCGAATTTGCCGCTTTGTTCGACCATGCCGATCAACACAAAGCGACCCAGGCTGATTTCAGTTGGGTGCAGGATCTGGGCATTGCCGGTTTCCCGACCTTGCTCGCCGAGCGCGATGGACAACTGGCGTTGCTGACCAACGGCTATCAACCGCTCAGCGAACTCTCACCGCTGCTTGGCCGCTGGCTGGAGCGCGCAGCCTGTGCCTGACCTGGCCGATGACACGCCAGCCGTAAAGCGTGTCGACCGGCTGAGCTGGGCAGAAGTCCGGCGACTGGCACTGCATCATAAAAAATCCCTGTGGATCGCCAACGGCGTGGCCGTACTGGCGACGCTGTGCAGCGTGCCGATTCCGTTGCTGCTGCCATTGCTGGTCGACGAAGTTCTGCTCGGTCACGGCGATTCAGCGCTGAAAGTGATGAACCAGGTGCTGCCGAGTATGTGGCAGCAGGCGGCGGGTTATATCGGTCTGATGCTGGTCGTTACCCTGACCCTGCGTTGCTGCGCGTTGTGCTTTGGCGTATTGCAGGCGCGGCTGTTTGCGCGTCTGGCCAAGGACATCGTCTATCGCATTCGCGTGCGCCTGATCGAACGCTTGAAGCGAATTTCCCTCGCCGAATACGAAAGCCTCGGCAGTGGCACGGTGACCACGCATCTGGTCACCGATCTGGACACTCTCGACAAGTTTGTCGGCGAAACCCTCAGCCGTTTCCTGGTGGCGATGCTGACGCTGGTCGGCACCGCTAGCATTCTGATGTGGATGCACTGGAAACTGGCGCTGCTGATTCTGCTGTTCAACCCGTTGGTGATCTACGCCACGGTGCAGTTGGGCAAACGGGTCAAACACCTGAAGAAGCTGGAGAACGACAGCACTGCGCGCTTCACTCAGGCATTGAGCGAAACCCTCGATGCGATCCAGGAAGTGCGCGCGGGCAATCGTCAGGGCTTCTTCCTCGGACGGCTCGGTCTGCGGGCGCAGGAAGTGCGTAATTACGCAGTCAATTCGCAGTGGAAAACCGACGCTTCGAACCGCGCCAGCGGCTTGCTGTTCCAGTTCGGCATCGACATCTTCCGTGCGGCAGCGATGCTCACCGTGCTGTTCTCCGATCTGTCGATCGGGCAGATGCTCGCGGTGTTCAGTTACCTGTGGTTCATGATCGGCCCGGTCGAACAACTGCTGAACCTGCAATACGCCTACTACGCGGCGGGCGGGGCGCTGACGCGAATCAACGAACTGCTGGCGCGCGCCGATGAGCCGCAATACCCGGGCGGCGTCGATCCGTTCAAGGGGCGCGACACTGTAGGCATCGAAGTGCAGGGCCTGAGTTTTGGCTACGGTGATGAACTGGTGCTGGACCAGATGAACCTGTCGATCGCCCCCGGTGAAAAGGTTGCGATTGTCGGTGCCAGTGGCGGCGGCAAAAGCACTCTGGTGCAACTGTTGCTGGGCTTGTACACGCCATCGGCCGGGACCATCCGTTTTGGTGGTTCGACCCAGCAGGAAATCGGCCTGGAGACTGTGCGTGAAAACGTCGCGGTGGTGCTGCAGCATCCGGCGCTGTTCAACGACACGGTACGGGCCAACCTGACCATGGGCCGGATGCGCAGCGACGAAGACTGCTGGCAGGCGCTGCAAATCGCCCAGATGGAAGCGACCATTCGCGCCTTGCCCGATGGACTGGACAGCATCGTCGGGCGCTCCGGCGTGCGCCTGTCCGGCGGCCAGCGGCAACGGCTGGCGATTGCGCGGATGATCCTCGCCGAACCGAAAGTGGTGATTCTCGACGAGGCCACTTCGGCCCTCGACGCCGCCACCGAATACAACTTGCATCAGGCCATGGCGCGGTTCCTCAGTGGCCGCACCACGTTGATCATTGCCCATCGTCTGTCTGCGGTGAAGCAGGCGGATCGGGTGCTGGTGTTCGACGGCGGGCAAGTGGCCGAGGACGGCGATCACCAGCAACTGATTGCCGATGGCGGACTGTACGCCAAGCTCTACGGCCATTTGCAGCGGATGTAATCAGCCCCACAGCACTTGCAGCGCGTTTTCCCCACCTTCATGGCCGAACTGTTTCATCACCACCGAACATGACTCGCACGGACGCATGGTGGTGGCAATGTCGACCGAGCGTATCTGCGTGGGGTCGGGATACTTGTCGCGGATCATGCGGATCAGTTTGCTTTCGCTGTCGAGCGAAGTCGGCCGGATAGTCTGTGCCGGTTGATAGGTTTTCAGATCCTTGATGGTCAGCGGCACGGCCAGTAATTGTCCTTGTGGTGTCACCTCCAGCGACGTTCTCGGGAGGGCCTGGTTGTAATCAACGTTGATGTAGGTGGTCTGGCCGACACGCACATGATGGGCGCCCATGTGCCGGAACAGCGGCAAGTGCAACGTGCTGCCCTGAGCGCCGGAAACGCTGACATAGATCTCTCGTTGACCGCCGATAGTGGTGACTTCGGCGAAAGCAATGTTCCGGGCATTGACCGGCCGCTCGCGCATCGGCAACAGGTTTTGCAATTTTTGCATGGTGCCATCGATGCGTAGCGCCGCGTTGGCATTGGCTGGTTGAATCGTTGGCGACAAAAACAGCGTGTCGAAAATTTCTGCAGTTTTCTGCCGAAAGGCTTCCGGTGCTTCCTTGCTTCGCGCCCAGGTGGCGGCGCCTTCGGGCAGGCGGGTGACAATCATCCGGGTCGAGTGATCGAACATCAGCGCCTCACCCGGACTGGTGTCGATCTTTAACCATTTCATATTGTTCGCAGGCCGGGAGTTGGTGCCAATGGGAATGGCGATCTGCTCCATGGTGTGCATGGCACGCTGTACCGATTCGAGGCCGTGAATGCGCACAATGTTGTTGGCGTTCAGCGAGCCGGTATACACCGTCAATAATTCTGCGCCCAGCGTGCCATCCGCCAGTTCCGCCAGCGACAGTCGATTGAATGTCAGTTGATTGCCGGGAATCTGCCCTTGGCGCAGCGTCGCCAGATAGTATTCATTGCTGTTGATCCTGAAGAACACATGGGAGGCGGTGTCATCAATCGCCGGCACCAGCACCGCGCCGACCTGATGTGAATCGTTGATCCCGTCGTATGTTCCACCCGTCTTGATGCGCGCATAGATACCTTTTCGAAACTGCAGCGTGGCCTGAAGCTGTTGCCTGGGCACCAGCCTGCCGCCGCGAAAGCCGAAGCGGGTGAGGTTGCCGGTGCATAAGACCGGCCGGTTATCGATGATTCGGTAAAGATTGGCGTCGACCGCGAGGAACGTTCCATCCTGACGAGCAAGACTGGCCGGTTCCGAGACCCGTTCGCCGAACCACGGGGCGTAGCCCTTCTCCTTGTCGATCGAACCGAGGGCCGGGGTCGGCGCGGGTTCGTCGGTGATATAGCTGACGCGGCAGTCGCGTGCGCCCCCCGGCGCCCGGCGAATGCGACATGGCAGTAATGTCCAGTGACGACTGTCATCGAGCAGATCGGTTCGGCGTAATTCATCGCCGTCGAGTCGATAGGGCGCGTCGTCGATCATTACCGTGGTGCGCCCATCAGCTTCGGGCAGGTGTTGCACCCGAGTCTTTTCCGGAAGTTCGATGATGATCTGATCATCGGCTTTTTTTATGCCGCTGTAGTGAGAGCGCCCTGGTGAAAAACCGTGATCAAGCTCCGTCAGACGAGGGCCGTACGGTCGATCGGTCAACGGATCGAGCAGATGAAAACTTACACCACGGTCTGAGACATTACGTACTGGAACATCATCGATACCTTTGACTACCGCAAGCTGATCGGCGTGGGTCAGTGGCTTCCAGCGTCCGGCGCCAAGCGACTGCGGGAGGCTGTGCAGCAAATCATATTCACCGGCTCTGCCCGCCAGCCTTTTCAGACGCATCAGAGAACGGTTTTCAAGATGCGCCGCAGCACGCACTGCCCCTCGCAAACCACGACCTCCAAGCTTGAGTAGCGCAGGCGCAGCGTCCAGCGGGTTGAAGTTGCGCAGGCTGGAGACCAGCAGGGTTTTCGACAATTGCGCCATGCGCGGTAGTGCTGCACGAATGGCTATTTTTCCGGACACGCCGATCAGACGAATGCTGCCGGCGACGAACTTGCCCAGAGGAATGGCGAAAGAAACGATATCGAGCAATAAGCCGACTACACCCAGCGCACGTTTACCAGGATCGGTGGATTGCAGATCCTCGAAGCTGCCCCAGAACGGGATAAATGCCTTGAGTGCGTGAGCCCAGTGTTTTTTGCTGCTGTCGCGTTCGAAGCGCGTTTCTCCCCACGCTTCGCGGCGCAGTGCCTGTTCATCGACGTAAAACAGTTGAGCGGCCACGAAAGCGGCGATTTGCCCGGTTCGCGCCGAGGTCAAGGTCAGGTTCGGCGTGCTGTCATGATGGGCTGGCGGGATCGCAGAGGGCAAGAAGGCAGAGCCCAAAGGCTCAAGGATTGCGCGACACCTGGCGCCGGGTTTGGGGATAGAACCGGTCTTGTGTGCCTCCCGGTCGAACGGCAGGTGGCGTGAGGCGATACGGGTAATGCTCTGGCCTCGGGTTCTTCCGCGTTTTGGCGGGAGTGGCTGCAGCAGCAAACCGCCTATATGCGAGACCGTCAGATCCGGTCGCTTGCGTATTTTGCCGGCGCGCGGCAGGCACTCGTAGAATTGTGGCGGACCGTGATAGGTGACTTGCAGCACGAATCCCATGCGAGCCCTGTGCGGCATCATATTGTCGGCAGTTTCAAGGTGAACCGGGATGTGGCGTGTCTCATCCCTGAGACTGAGAACTTTCACCTCGCCATGTTCCAGGGCCTGGCGATCTGCCCATGGCAGTGTGACCAGTTGGCACTTGATCAGATATTCATAGGCGTTTCTGGCCCGGGCCAGGTAATCGTTGAACTGCTGGTCGAACAACTTCTTGATATCCGGCAAAGTGCGATTGCGTGGAAAACGCGATAGCAGGCGACCGGAGCCCTTGTTTTCGACAAATCCGGAGATCAGCTCCCGGTCCTTGGTCAAGCTGATCCATTCGCTGGCGCTCCTGCCGTCGCTGCTGACGTACCACCGGGTATCTGGCTCCAGTCCTCCGGATGCATAGACTTCCAATAGCGGCCAAATGGTCAGCGCCACATCCGGGGTACCGATGATGCTGCGTCGGGAGCGATTGGCCGGTAAATGATGATGGCGTTTCAGATGAATCTTCGTCTGGTCGTAGAGGTCATTGGCCAGCACCCGTGCCAATTGCTGTTTTGCCAATGACAGCCGTTGTGGCGGTGCGACATCCAGATGCAAGATCGCCTTGTTCAACTGAGATTCGTGATCTTCCAGTGCTTGCATGGCTCGGCGCCCGGTTTGCGGTTCGTCCGTTGGCGCCAGCGCCCCGGTCGCCAATGCCCAGGTCAGCGCGGCTGGGGCGCGGGTCACGGCAATCAGGGCCTGCAAATCGACACTGGCGTTTACGGATTTTTTCAGAGGCAAGTCGATCAGTTGTTGGAAGGTCAGATAGTGCAACTGCTCTGGATCGAGAGCATGGGCGAGGTGGGCGCCATGCACGAAATTAACCCAGACAGTCGAAGAGGCGTACGGCAGATCCTCGGGAATGTCACGCACCTGAAACTCAGCGGGAAATAGCGCAAGGCACACACTTCCCAGCAAAGCGGTTTCGATTGGCGTCGAGGTTCGATTCGAGTCCTCAAGGTGTTGTAGAAAGTCCCGGCGAATGGTGGCGTAGCTTTTTCCGTAGTTGGCCTGTTGCTCCAGTGTAAAACCGGCCACTTGGGTGGAACTGTCAAGGCGCGGCAGGTCATACCAGACACACAACGCTTCGAGCAGTAATTGCGCGGCGATGTCGGGGAGGGTTTGTTCGCCCGGTCTGGCACCGTACCAATCGATTTTTTCCAGCAGGAGTTGGCCCAGATCTCGAGCCATCGGGGTGTCGAGCAGACGCTCCAGGCATGCAACAGGCTGGCTTTGCAACTGCTTGGGGGTCAACGGTGGGCTCACCTCGCTGGCAAGGCTGTCTATCGCTGTCAGGGTTTTTCCTGTGAGCCAATCGCCGAGAACGTCGTGAACGAGGGCTTTGTCGTCGTCGGTCATCAAGGCAGCGTAGGACGCGCCTTGTTGCAGCTTCAGTCGGTGACGGGCGCGGCGTTCCTCGACTTCGTCAATCAGCTCGGTCAGTGCGCCGGCATTCGTTTTAGGCGGTAGTGTGAAGCCAGACGCACTCAATAGTTGCGACAGCGTCAGCAGCCTGTCGGAACGCAGGTGTGTGCCTATACTGAGCAACGCGCGCTGAAACTCTCGAACCTTGGCGGATGCTTTTGTAACGTCCTTGATGATGTGCGTGGCTACGCGCTCATCGTGGTATGCGAAGGTGAAACTGCATTGGTCAGACACTGCGTCTACTTGCATCAGCAACCCTTTGGATGCTTGCAGGTGTGCGGTCAAATGTGGCTCGCCAACATCGTCGAACAGGGCCTGAAGCAGAGTTTGCGCCTGATCGTGCGCCACGCCGAGGCGCGAATGTGGCTGGGGCGGCAGGTAATAGCTGTCCAGCGCGGTGTCGGCTTTTTGCACTGCGCGCAAGGCAGTCAATATCATGCGCGACTCTGTCTGTTGGGCATTCTGGCGTTGCAGCGGGGATATCGGTGATTGCATGAGAAACAGCTCCGCATTGATTGGAAGCTGTCAGTGTCGAAGCATCAAGTGCTCTCGGTGCGGTACATATGTATCGCGGGTTGCAGTGTCCTGGCTTGCCGTAAGGGGGATCGCCCCCTAGGCTAGCTTTAGCGGTCTCCTCTTGATGATGCAATGCGTGCGCAAAGGACCTCATGAAGCAAAAAAGGACTCTCGGAACGCCACGGTTGTTGGGCATCGTCTGGCCATTTATTGCCGTTGTGTTATTTCAGGCGTTACTGGGGGGCGTGAGTCTTTACGTCCTGTCGGCCGTACGCGGTTACGTCGCTGGCGAGAGCCTCTGGTCCAAGGGCCAGAAAGACGCCATCTACTACCTCAATCTGTATGCCGACAGCCGTGACGAGGCAATTTTCCTCAAATACAAGGACGCGATTGCGGTGCCGCAGGGCGGACATCAATTGCGCCTGGCACTCGACCATCAACCGCCGGATCTGCAAGCAGCACGCGAAGGCATTCTCAAGGGTGGCAACCACCCGGACGATGTTTCGAGCCTGATCTGGCTGTACCTCAATTTCCGTCATTTCAGTTATCTGGAAACCGCCATCGACCGCTGGACGGTGGGCGATGCCTATCTGGTCGAACTGGACAATGTCGCCCGCGAGATGCACCAGGGCATCAGCGAGAATGCCGCGACCCCGGCCGATATCCACCGCTGGAAGGAACAGATCTTTGCCATCAACGACGGCGTGACCCCGGCGGCCAAGGCATTCAGCGATGCCTTGGGCGAAGGCTCACGGATGATTCTGCGACTGTTGCTGTTCACTAACCTGGCGACAGCGGCGGGGCTGATTCTGCTGGCGCTGTTGCGCACCCATAAACTGCTTAAACAACGCCACGCCTTTGCCGAGGCGCTGCAACTGGAGAAAGATCGCGCGCACATCACTTTGCAGTCGATTGGCGACGGTGTGATCACCACCGACGTCAGTGGTGCAATCGAATACATGAACCCTGCCGCCGAAGCGATGACCCATTGGAAAGCCGAACAGGCTGCCGGTCTGCCACTGGCGGCGCTGTTCAACCTGCTGGATGACAATGCTCAGGCCGAGGGACTGACCCTGATCGAACACATTCTCAGCGGCGGGCTCAGTGGCGGCAGCGAGCATTCCAAACTGATTCAACGACTGGATGGCAGTACCGTGTCAGTCAATCTGGTGGGCGCGCCGATCCGCCATGCCGACAAGGTCAGCGGCACCGTACTGGTGCTGCATGATATGACTCAGGAGCGGCAATACATCGCCAACCTTTCCTGGCAGGCGACCCATGATGCGCTGACCGGGCTGGCCAACCGTCGCGAGTTCGAATATCGCCTGGAGCAGGCGCTGCACAATCTCACGCGCCAGGTCGGGCGCCATGCGTTGATGTTCCTTGATCTCGACCAGTTCAAACTGGTCAATGACACCTGCGGCCATGCTGCCGGTGACGAGCTGTTGCGGCACATCTGCGCGCTGTTGCAGTCCGGTCTGCGCGAAGGCGACACCCTGGCGCGGCTCGGTGGTGACGAGTTCGGCATTCTGCTGGAGAACTGTGCACCAGAGGCGGCGGAAAAGATTGCCGAAATTTTGCGGCAAACCGTGCAGAACCTGCACTTCGTCTGGAAGGGCAGGCCGTTCCTGACCACCGTGAGTATCGGTCTGGTGCACATCGCGCAGACCCCGACCACCCTCGAAGCTTCGCTGCGCGCCGCTGATATGGCCTGCTACATGGCCAAGGAAAAGGGTCGCAACCGGGTGCAGGTCTACCACGCCGACGATTCGGAATTGTCCCTGCGCTTCGGCGAAATGGCCTGGGTTCAGCGCCTGCACATGGCGCTGGAAGAAAACCGCTTCTGTCTGTACGCCCAGGAAATCGCTCCGCTGGGCGCTGCTCCAGGGGGCGGCGGCCACATCGAAATCCTCTTGCGCCTGCATGATGAAGCCGGACGCATGATTCTGCCCGACAGTTTCATTCCGGCGGCAGAGCGTTATGGCCTGATGAGTCAACTGGATCGCTGGGTAGTCGAGAATGTTTTTAAAGTAATTGCCCAATGTATAAACGAAGAGCGCGAAGGCCCTTTGGCAATGTGTGCGATTAATCTTTCAGGCATTACTATCGGAGATGACGCGTTCTTGCACTTCCTGCGTGAACAGTTTGTTAACTACGCTATACCGCCTGAAATGATTTGTTTTGAAATCACCGAAACCAGTGCTATTGCGAATCTGGGAAGTGCAATTCGATTTATTAACGAACTCAAAGGCTTAGGTTGTTACTTCTCACTGGATGACTTTTGCGCCGGTATGTCTTCGTTCGCTTATCTGAAACATTTGCCTGTAGACTTCCTGAAGATCGACGGGAGTTTCGTAAAGGATATGCTGGACGACCCGATTAACCGCGCTATGGTCGAAGTGATCAATCACATCGGGCATGTCATGGGTAAGCAGACCATTGCCGAGTTTGTTGAAACGGCCCAGATCGAGCAGGCATTGCTTGAAATCGGGGTGGATTACGCTCAGGGTTATGTCATAGAACGCCCGCAATTGTTTACCTGCGACAGTTTGCAAAGTCGGCCCGCCAGACCGCAGCCGTTGTTATTCAAAGCGCCTGGCACGTTCCGTTGAAGTCTTTCGCCGATCCTTACAATCACAAATCAAAAGGAGCCGAACAGTGATCGACACATTCAACCGAACCGGACCACTCATGGAAGCTGCAAGTTACCCCGCCTGGGCACAACAGCTCATTCAGGATTGCAGCGAGAGCAAACGCCGGGTTGTCGAACATGAACTCTATCTGCGCATGCGTGATAACAAACTCAGCGCCAAGACCATGCGTCAATACTTGATCGGCGGCTGGCCGGTCGTTGAACAGTTCGCGCTGTACATGGCGCAAAACCTGACCAAGACCAAATTTGCCCGTCATCCGGGTGAAGACATGGCGCGGCGCTGGCTGATGCGCAATATCCGCGTTGAACTCAATCATGCCGATTACTGGCTGAACTGGAGCCGTGCCCACGGCGTGAGCCTGGAAGATCTTCAGGAGCAGCAAGTGCCCCCCGAGTTGCATGCGCTGAGCCACTGGTGCTGGCACACCAGTTCGGCGGATTCACTGATCGTCGCCATTGCCGCCACCAACTATGCAATTGAGGGCGCGACCGGCGAGTGGTCGGCGCTGGTCTGCTCCACGGGCGTCTATGCAGCGGCGTTCCCGGAAGAGGATCGCAAGCGTGCGATGAAGTGGCTGAAGATGCACGCCCAGTATGACGATGCCCATCCGTGGGAAGCACTGGAGATCATCTGCACGCTGGCCGGAATGAACCCGACCAAGGCATTGCAGGCAGAACTGCGTCAGGCCGTGTGCAAGAGCTACGACTACATGTACCTGTTCCTGGAGCGCTGCATGCAACTGGAGACGGCCGAGCGGGCGCTTCACGGGCGAGAGCGGCGGGCGTTGGTCGAGAGCTGATTTTAGATAACACTGCGCAAAAAAATGTGGGAGTGAGCCTGCTCGCGATGAGGGTCTGACATTCAACGATGATGTTGACTGACAATCCGCTATCGCGAGCAGGCTCACTCCCACTGTTGTTTTGTGTTGTGGCTGAAAGCCTAGCCCGCCATTGCCAGGCGATTACGGCCTTCGCGCTTGGCCACGTACAGCGCGTTATCGGCGCGACGCAGCAGACTGTCGGCAGACTCGCCCGGCAGCAGGTTCGAACAACCGAGGCTCACCGTAAGTTCGATCAACTGGCCATTGGCGTTGTATTCAGCGGCTTGCGCGGCATGGCGCAAGCGCTCACCGACCATCGCCGCAGCCTCGCGACCAGTGTTCGACAGCAAGATCAGAAACTCTTCTCCGCCATAGCGGAACACCATATCGACATTGCGCAACTGGCCCTTGATCGATGCAGCAACGGCTTTCAGCACGATGTCTCCGGCGCTATGGCCGTGACTGTCGTTGACCCGTTTGAAGTGGTCGATATCCAGCATCAACACTGACAGCGGCTGCAAATGCCGGCGCGACATCTCGATCTCGCGTTGCAGCGTTTGCTCCATGGCAATGCGGTTGCCGGTCCCGGTCAGGGGGTCACGCAGCGCGCTTTGTGTGGCAGCACGATAGAGCAGGGCATTGCGCATCGGGTACAGCAATGCCGAGAGCAGCGATTCGAGGTTGCCTTGCTCCAGATCGCTGAACCGTTGATTGCGACGGAAGATCACCACGCCCATGTGCTCACCTTCGTGGCTCAGGCTATAGCTGACCGAGTGATGACCGCGCGCACCGAACTCCAGACGCAGGTCGCTGCCCTGATGCTCGTAGCTCAAGGCATCAAGCGGCACGAGGCGCTGAACTTCGCGGAAAAACAGACCGAGAATTCGTTGTGGCTCAAGGCTGGTTTGCAGTTGCAGGCTCAGTTGCTGGCGCAATTGCGCAAGACTGGTCGGACGCTCCAGAAGCGGAGGTTGTTGACCAAAGCCCAGGCGTTGCAATTTGGCACTGTCGAAGTCAATTGCATTGGTCTGGGAGGGTGATTTCATGTGGCGTGAGCCCCTAAGCACTAAGTCTGTCTTACAGGCTGGGTGAGAGCGGCTATGGGCTGCGCGTCGTACTGATCCATCAGTCCCGTAGGACGTTTGGCGTAAGTCTAGTCTGCCTGATGTCGATTAGTAAGCTATCGATTCAGGCGTCGCCCCATTGCCATCACGCGGCATGCTGTGAAGAAATTTAGAGCGAAAGTCGTGCCATTTGTTTCAAGTTTATTAAAGTCGTTATAAATCAATCAATTGCTGATTGATGGCTTCAATGCGCGCTGGTTATTTGACTAGGCTGTGCTGGTTTTGTGCGGCAATTGATTGCCGCGACGGGAAACCGCCACGGCAACAAAAGCGACGTATGGCATTACTGCGCGTTGAATGCCTGACCGTTGATGCCGGTGCTGTCCGGGCCCATCAGGTACAGGTAGACCGGCATGATTTCTTCCGGTGTCGGGTTGTTCAGCGGGTTTTCGCCCGGGTAAGCCTGGGCGCGCATGCTGGTGCGGGTGGCGCCCGGGTTGATGCTGTTGGAGCGAACTGGCGCGACGGTATCGACTTCGTCGGCCAGGGTTTGCATCAGGCCTTCGGTGGCAAACTTCGACACGCCATAAGCGCCCCAGTAAGCACGACCCTTACGGCCTACGCTGCTGGAGGTGAACACCACCGAAGCGTCCTGCGAGAGCTTGAGCAGCGGCAGCAGGGTGCTGGTCAGCATGAACATCGCGTTGACGTTGATCTGCATGACGCGCATGAAGTTTTCGCCAGACAGCTGTTCGATCGGCGTCCGTGGACCAATGATCGAGGCGTTGTGCAGCAGTCCGTCGAGGTGGCCGAATTCGGTTTCGATCATCGCTGCCAGCTCATCGTATTGATGGGGCAGGGCGGTCTCCAGATTGAACGGAATCACTGCTGGCTGCGGGTGGCCGGCGGCTTCGATTTCGTCGTAGACCTGACTCAGATTGGCTTCGGTCTTGCCCAGCAGCAGCACGGTGGCGCCGTGGGCCGCGTAGGTCTTCGCGGCAGCCGCGCCGATGCCACGACCGGCACCGGTGACCAGAATGACCCGATCCTTGAGCAATTCGGGGCGAGCGGAGTAATCAAACATAAAAACCTCACAATCCATTAATAGCTAAAAGATCGCAGCCTTCGGCAGCTCCTACAGATCATTACAACCCGTAGGAGCTGCCGCAGGCTGCGATCTTTTGACGTTGATCAGCAACTGCAGAGCGCGCTATCGAGCACCTTGCGCAACTCGGACGGGTGATCAACCACCACGTCCGCACCCCAATGCCGTGGGTTGTCGTCCGGATGGATGTAGCCAAAGGTCACGGCGCAGGTCTTGGTGCCGGCATCACGTCCGGACTCGATATCGCGCAGATCATCGCCCACAAACAGAACGGTCGATGGATCCAGATCAAGCATCTTGCACGCAAGGATCAGCGGCTCCGGGTCCGGTTTGCTGTTCTTCACGTGATCCGGGCAGATCAGCAGTGCCGAACGCTCAGCCAGCCCCAACTGCTGCATGATCGGCTCGGCAAAGCGCAGCGGCTTGTTGGTGACCACGCCCCAGATCAGATTGGCTTTTTCGATATCGGCCAGCAATTCGCCCATGCCGTCGAACAGTTTGCTGTGTACCGCGCAACCGACCAGATAACGCTCGAGGAACTCCAGACGCAACTCTTCGAAACCCGGCGATTCCGGGTCCATCGAAAACGTCACCGCGACCATGGCCTTGGCGCCGCCGGAAATCTCGTCACGGATGTGCTTATCGTTGATCGGCGGCAAACCACGATCCGCGCGCATCGCCTGGCAGATGGCGATGAAGTCTGGCGCGGTGTCGAGCAGGGTGCCGTCCATGTCGAAAAGGACTGCTCTGATGGCCATCGGCTTACTCCTCGCGCAGGGTCTGGATCATGTAGTTGACGTCAACGTCCGAGGCCAGCTTGTAGTGCTTGGTCAGTGGGTTGTAGGTCAAACCGATGATGTCCTTGACGGTCAGGCCGGCCATGCGGCTCCAGGCGCCCAGCTCGGACGGGCGGATGAATTTCTTGAAGTCGTGGGTGCCGCGTGGCAACAGCTTCATGATGTATTCAGCGCCGATGATGGCGAACAGGTACGCCTTCGGATTGCGGTTGATGGTCGAGAAGAATACTTGGCCGCCGGGCTTGACCATGCGGAAGCAGGCGCGGATCACCGACGAAGGATCGGGCACGTGCTCAAGCATTTCCAGGCAGGTGACGACGTCGAACTGCTCGGGCATCTCTTCGGCCAGGTCTTCGGAGGTGATCTGCCGGTATTCGACGCTCACACCGGATTCCAGCTGATGCAATTGCGCAACGGCGAGTGGTGCTTCGCCCATGTCGATGCCCATGACGGTGGCACCGCGCTGGGCCATGGCTTCGCTGAGGATGCCGCCGCCGCAACCGACGTCGAGAACTTTCTTGCCGGCCAGATTGACGCGTTCGTCAATCCAGTTGACCCGCAGCGGGTTGATGTCGTGCAGCGGCTTGAACTCGCTTTCGCGGTCCCACCAGCGATGCGCGAGGGCTTCGAATTTGGCGATTTCGGCGTGGTCGACGTTGCTCATGTTCATTTCCTCAAAACTTGAAAAATGCTGTAGTCCCGCAGTGTGCTGCGGGAGGTTTACGATTCGGTGTGGCCGCTGATGCGCTGGCCCCAGGCACGGGCGGTGGCGGCCAACTGTTGTTCATCCATACGTGTCAGTTGCCGGTCGTCGAGCAACTGTTTGCCGGCGACCCACAGGTGCTTCACGCAATCACGGCCGGTGGCATATATAAGCTGCGAAACCGGGTCATACACCGGTTGCTGCGCCAGCCCGGAAAGATCGAAGGCGACGATGTCCGCCGCTTTACCGATCTCCAGCGAGCCAGTCTGCGCTTCGATCCCCAGTGCTCTAGCGCCGTTAAGCGTGGCCATGCGCAAGGCGCGGTGGGCGTCGAGGGCGGTGGCCGAACCAGCGACCGCTTTGGCCAGCAGGGCGGCAGTGCGGGTTTCGCCGAGCAGATCGAGATCATTGTTGCTCGCCGCGCCATCAGTGCCGACTGCAACATTGACGCCAGCCTGCCACAAACGCTCGACCGGGCAAAAACCGCTGGCCAGCTTCAGGTTCGATTCCGGGCAATGGATCACGGTGGTGTTGCTTTCTACCAGCAACACCAGGTCGTCATCGCTGATCTGGGTCATGTGTACCGCCTGGAAGCGCGGCCCCAGCAGGCCTAGACGGCCGAGGCGGGCGAGTGGTCGCTCGCCGCGTTGCTCCAGCGATTGCTGGACTTCGAAGGCGGTTTCATGGACGTGCATGTGGATCGACGCGTCGAGCTCTTCGGCAATCACGCGGATTTTTTCCAGATTCTCGTCGCCCACGGTGTAGGGTGCATGAGGGCCGAAGGTGATCTTGATCCGTTCGTGATGCTTCAAGTCGCCGAACAGCTCGACGCCCTGACGAATGGCTTCATCGGCGTTGCTGGCGCCCGGGATCGGGAAATCGAGGATCGGAATCGCGATCTGCGCCCGGATACCGCTGTTGTGCACGCGTTCGCTGGCAACCTTGGGGAAGAAATACATGTCAGAGAAACAGCTGATGCCACCCTTGATCTGCTCGGCAATGGCCAGATCGGTGCCGTCACGCACAAAGTCTTCATCGACCCATTTGGCCTCGGCCGGCCAGATGTGATTTTCCAGCCAGGTCATCAGCGGCAGATCGTCTGCCAGGCCACGGAACAGCGTCATCGCCGCGTGGCCGTGTGCGTTGATCAGGCCCGGGGCGAGCAAAACATCCGGCAATTCGCGGATTTCAGTGGCGTTACACTTGAGCGCTTCGGCGCGCGGGCCGATAAACACGATGCGACCGTCACGGATGCCCAGGCCATGCTCCTTGAGCACAACGCCTGCGGGTTCGACGGGTACCAGCCAGGTCGGCAGCAATAATAAGTCGAGCGCAATGGCAGGTTTCGGCATCGAGGGTCGGTTCCAGTGCTTTTGTAAAGGATGGCGAAGTATACCCGAGCGTCTTCGCGGGGGGATCGCTATAATCGGCGGCTTTTGTTCATGAGTGCGGGGTTTGGGATGCGCGATCGACTGTTGGCTGCGGAGAAAGTTAAGGCCATCGATTGGCGTGACGGCGCGCTTTACCTGCTGGATCAGCGCATTTTGCCGTTCGAGGAAACCTGGATCGCCTACACCAGCGCTGCCGGTGTGGCTGAAGCGATTCGCTCGATGGTGGTGCGCGGTGCACCGGCCATTGGCATCAGCGCGGCCTACGGCATCGTCCTCGCGTTGCGTGCCCGACTGGCTGAAGGTGGCGATTGGTATGCGGCGCTGGAAGAGGATTTCGCCTTGTTGGCTGATTCGCGTCCAACGGCGGTCAATCTGTTCTGGGCGCTGGGGCGCATGCATGATCGGCTGGATCGTCTGAAAGACAACGCTGATCCGCTGGCAGCGCTGGAGGCGGAAGCCATCGCGATTCACGAAAGTGATCGCGAAGCCAACCTGACCATGGCGCAGCTCGGCGTCGATCTGATCCGCAAGCATCAGGGCAATGCACAGGCGATTCTCACTCACTGCAATACTGGCGCACTGGCTACCGGCGGTTTTGGTACGGCGCTGGGGGTGATTCGTGCGGCGTTCCTTGAGGGCATGGTCGAGCGTGTTTATGCCGATGAAACCCGGCCGTGGCTGCAGGGTTCGCGTCTGACTGCGTGGGAACTGGCCAACGAAGGCATTCCGGTGACGCTGAACGCTGATTCGGCCGCTGCGCACATCATGAAAACCAAAGGCGTGACCTGGGTGATTGTCGGCGCCGACCGCATCACGGCCAACGGTGACGTGGCGAACAAGATCGGCACCTATCAACTGGCGGTCAACGCCATGCACCACGGCGTGCGCTTCATGGTGGTGGCACCGAGTTCAACCATCGACATGCATCTGGCCAGCGGCGACGACATTCCAATCGAAGAACGCGACGGCAAAGAGTTGCTGGAGGTCGGCGGCAAGCGTGTCGGGGCTGATGTAGAGGCGTTCAACCCGGTGTTCGACGTGACGCCGGCGGATCTGATCGACGCGATCGTCACTGAAAAGGGCATCGTCGAGCGCCCGGATACCGCGAAGATGGCCCAGTTAATGTGCCGCAAACGCCTGCATTGATTGGCTGGAACGCCATCGCCAGCAGGCTGGCTCCCACAGAATCAGTGTCGATCACAAACCCTGTGGGAGCTAGCCTGCTAGCGATAAGGCCCTAAACGTCAATAAACATCCGTAATTCAGTCCTGAATTCTGCATTCCAACAAGCTCTGAGCTTCTCTCGTCCCCGTTAAGCCTGTCACCGGTCAACTTACTATGCTCCATGCGCATCTGGGGGATAGGTGCGTGGCGGCTCTTGTGATAACATCCGGCGTTTTCCGAGGCAGCCCCGCGGGGTTGTCTTTACTGCGCAAATCCGGGATCAAACTCGTTGATTTGTCGTAAGTCGGAGCCAGGCATCGAGCCTGCCCCGACGAGCTTCGTTGCTCCCCTATGGATATGGCGAAGTTTCACCAGAAAAAGGAATCAGGCTTCTCATGGGCGAACTGGCCAAAGAAATCCTCCCGGTCAATATCGAAGACGAGCTGAAGCAGTCCTACCTCGACTACGCGATGAGCGTGATCGTCGGCCGTGCACTGCCGGATGCGCGCGATGGCCTCAAGCCCGTGCACCGTCGCGTACTGTTCGCGATGAGCGAGCTGGGCAACGACTTCAACAAGCCGTACAAGAAATCTGCCCGTGTTGTCGGCGACGTGATCGGTAAGTATCACCCGCACGGTGATACGGCGGTGTACGACACCATCGTCCGCATGGCCCAGCCTTTCTCCCTGCGCTACCTGCTGGTCGACGGTCAGGGCAACTTCGGTTCGGTCGACGGCGACAACGCTGCGGCCATGCGATACACCGAAGTGCGCATGACCAAGCTGGCGCACGAACTGCTGGCCGACCTGCACAAGGAAACCGTGGACTGGGTGCCGAACTACGACGGCACCGAGATGATCCCGGCGGTGATGCCAACGCGCATCCCGAACCTGCTGGTCAACGGTTCCAGCGGTATCGCCGTGGGCATGGCGACCAACATTCCGCCGCACAACCTCGGTGAAGTCATCGACGGTTGCCTGGCGCTCATCGACAATCCCGAGCTGACTGTCGACGAGCTGATGCAATACATTCCGGGTCCGGACTTCCCGACCGCCGCGATCATCAACGGTCGCGCCGGCATCATCGAAGCCTACCGCACCGGTCGCGGCCGCATTTACATGCGCGCTCGCTCGACTATTGAAGACATCGACAAGGTCGGTGGTCGTCAGCAGATCGTCATCACCGAACTGCCTTACCAGTTGAACAAGGCGCGTCTGATCGAAAAGATCGCCGAGCTGGTAAAAGAGAAGAAGCTGGAAGGCATCACCGAACTGCGCGACGAGTCCGACAAGGACGGTATGCGCGTCGTGATCGAGCTGCGTCGCGGCGAAGTGCCTGAGGTGATCCTCAACAACCTCTACGCCCAGACCCAGCTGCAAGCCGTATTCGGTATCAACATCGTGGCCCTGATCGATGGCCGTCCGCGCATCCTGAACCTCAAGGATCTGCTGGAAGCCTTCGTTCGTCACCGTCGCGAAGTGGTTACTCGTCGTACCGTGTTCGAACTGCGCAAAGCCCGCGAACGTGGCCACATCCTGGAAGGTCAGGCCGTTGCCCTGTCGAACATCGACCCGGTCATCGCCCTGATCAAGGCTTCGCCGACGCCGTCGGAAGCCAAGGAAGCGCTGATCAAGACTGCGTGGGAATCTTCCGCCGTGGTCGCAATGGTTGAGCGTGCCGGTGCGGACTCTTGCCGCCCAGAGACTTTGGACGAGCAATACGGTCTGCGCGAAGGCAAGTACTTCCTGTCGCCAGAACAGGCGCAAGCCATTCTGGAACTGCGTCTGCACCGTCTGACCGGTCTGGAACACGAAAAGCTGCTGGCCGAGTATCAAGAGATCCTCAACCAGATCGGCGAGCTGATCCGCATCCTCAACAGCGCCGTGCGCCTGATGGAAGTGATCCGCGAAGAGCTGGAAGTGATCCGCGCCGAATACGGCGACGTGCGCCGCACCGAAATTCTCGATGCACGCCTCGACCTGACCCTGGGTGACATGATCCCGGAAGAAGAGCGCGTCGTGACCATCTCCCACGGTGGCTACGCCAAGACCCAGCCGCTGGCTGCGTACCAGGCTCAGCGTCGTGGCGGTAAAGGCAAATCGGCTACCGGCGTCAAGGATGAGGACTACATCGCTCACCTGCTGGTTGCCAATAGCCACACCACGCTGCTGCTGTTCTCCAGCAAAGGCAAGGTGTACTGGCTCAAGACCTACGAGATTCCGGAAGCGTCCCGCGCTGCCCGTGGTCGTCCGCTGGTCAACCTCTTGCCGCTGAGCGAGGGTGAATACATCACCACCATGTTGCCGGTCGATCTCGAAGCCATGAAGCGTCAGGCTGAGGAGGAAGAGGCTGAAGGCGTTGAGGCTGATGTAGAAGAAATCGAAAACAGCAACGAGACCGACGAAGAACGTCGTGCCCGTATCAAGGCTGCAGATCGCAAAAAAGCCCCGTTCATCTTCATGTCGACCGCCAACGGCACCGTGAAGAAGACGCCGCTGGTAGCTTTCAGCCGTCAGCGCAGCGTCGGTCTGATCGCGCTGGAGCTGGACGAAGGCGACATCCTGATCTCCGCTGCTGTCACCGATGGCGAGCAGGAAATCATGCTGTTCTCCGACGGCGGCAAAGTAACGCGCTTCAAGGAATCCGAAGTTCGCGCCATGGGCCGTACCGCTCGCGGTGTGCGTGGCATGCGCCTGCCAGAAGGGCAGAAGCTGATCTCCATGCTGATTCCAGAAGAAGGCAGCGAAATTCTCACTGCTTCCGCGCGCGGCTACGGCAAGCGCACGGCGATCACCGAGTTCCCTGAATACAAGCGTGGCGGTCAGGGCGTTATCGCCATGGTCAGCAACGAGCGTAACGGCCGTCTGGTCGGCGCGGTTCAGGTGCAGGACGGTGAAGAGATCATGCTGATCTCCGATCAGGGCACATTGGTGCGTACCCGTGTCGACGAAGTGTCGAGCCTGGGCCGTAACACCCAAGGTGTGACGCTGATCAAGCTGGCCAAGGATGAAACCCTGGTCGGGCTGGAGCGGGTTCAGGAGCCTTCGGAAATCGAAGGCGAAGAGCTTGAAGGTGAAGAGGGCGAAGAATTCGAAGGCACTGTCGTGATCGACGATGCTGTTGAAGACCAGCAACTCGACGCCGCAGCAGACGAAGAACCGCAAGAATAAGCGGACAACAAGGGGGCGGATGAAAATTCGCCCCCTTGTTATTTGTCCGGTATGAAATTTCGGCGCCCATGAAGATCCACATAAAATCAGCGCCGACTGATATGTGATACCACCAAATCAGAGCGAGATTGGATGTGAGCAAGCGAGCCTATAACTTCTGCGCCGGTCCTGCGGCGCTTCCTGAAGCTGTCCTGCAGCGCGCTCAGGGTGAACTCCTTGATTGGCACGGCAAGGGGCTGTCGGTCATGGAAATGAGCCATCGCAGCGATGAGTTCGTGTCCATTGCCAACCAGGCCGAGCAGGATCTGCGTGACCTGCTGAATATCCCTTCGAACTATAAAGTGCTGTTTCTGCAAGGTGGCGCCAGCCAGCAGTTCGCGCAGATCCCGCTGAACCTGCTGCCTGAAGGCGGCAGTGCCGACTATATCGACACCGGTATCTGGTCGCAGAAAGCCATCGAAGAAGCTTCGCGCTACGGTCACGTCAATGTGGCTGCGACCGCCAAGCCTTACGACTACTTCGCCATTCCCGGCCAGAACGAGTGGAAGCTGTCGAAAGACGCGGCCTACGTTCACTACGCGCCGAACGAAACCATTGGTGGTCTGGAATTCCAGTGGATTCCGGAAACCGGCGATGTACCGCTGGTTGCTGACATGTCTTCCGACATTCTCTCGCGTCCGGTCGATATCTCGCGTTTCGGCATGATTTACGCCGGCGCGCAGAAGAACATCGGTCCGAGCGGCATCGTCGTCAACATCATCCGCGAAGACTTGCTGGGCAAAGCGCGTTCGCTGTGCCCGACCATGCTCGACTACAAGGTCGCGGCCGATAACGGCTCGATGTACAACACGCCGCCGACGCTGGCCTGGTACTTGTCCGGTCTGGTGTTCCAGTGGCTGAAAGAGCAGGGCGGCGTCGAAGGTATTGCCAGGCTCAATGACGCCAAGCAGCGCACGCTGTACGACTTCATCGACGCCAGCGGCCTCTACAGCAACCCGATCAACAAGTCGGATCGCTCGTGGATGAACGTGCCGTTCCGTCTGGCTGATGATCGTCTGGACAAGCCGTTCCTGGTCGGCGCCGACGAGCGCGGCTTGCTCAACCTCAAGGGCCACCGTTCTGTGGGCGGCATGCGCGCCTCTATCTATAACGCCGTCGACATCAACGCCGTTAACGCGCTGGTGGCGTACATGGCAGAGTTCGAGAAGGAACACGGCTAATGTCCGAGCAAGAACTCAAGGCACTGCGCGTTCGTATTGACGCTCTGGACACCAAGGTCCTGGAGCTGATCAGTGAGCGTGCGCGTTGCGCCCAGGAAGTAGCGCGAGTCAAGATGGCCTCGCTGGCCGAAGGCGAAGTGCCGGTGTTCTATCGCCCTGAGCGTGAAGCTCAGGTGCTCAAGCGTGTGATGGAGCGCAATCAGGGGCCGCTGGGCAACGAAGAGATGGCGCGGTTGTTCCGCGAAATCATGTCCTCGTGCCTGGCGCTCGAGCAGCCGCTGAAAGTCGCTTATCTCGGCCCTGAAGGTACGTTCACTCAGGCTGCGGCGATGAAGCATTTCGGTCACGCGGTGATCAGCAAGCCAATGGCGGCGATCGACGAAGTGTTCCGTGAAGTGGCGGCCGGTGCGGTGAATTTTGGCGTGGTGCCGGTGGAAAACTCCACCGAAGGCGCGGTCAACCACACCCTCGACAGCTTCCTCGAACACGACATGGTGATCTGTGGTGAAGTCGAGTTGCGGATTCACCATCACCTGTTGGTCGGTGAAAACACCAAAACCGACAGCATCAGTCGTATCTACTCCCACGCCCAGTCACTGGCGCAGTGCCGCAAGTGGCTGGACGCGCATTACCCGAATGTCGAGCGCGTCGCGGTTTCAAGCAACGCCGAAGCGGCCAAGCGGGTCAAGGGTGAGTGGAATTCGGCGGCGATTGCCGGCGACATGGCGGCAGGCCTGTATGGTCTGACGCGTCTGGCCGAGAAAATCGAAGATCGTCCGGACAACTCGACGCGTTTCCTGATGATCGGTAGTCAGGAAGTGCCGCCGACCGGCGACGACAAGACTTCGATCATCGTGTCCATGAGCAACAAGCCCGGTGCACTCCATGAGTTGCTGGTGCCGTTCCATGACAACGGGATCGACCTGACCCGTATCGAGACTCGCCCTTCGCGCAGCGGTAAATGGACCTACGTGTTCTTTATCGACTTCGTCGGCCACCACCGCGATCCGTTGATCAAAGGTGTGCTGGAAAAGATCAGTCAGGAAGCAGTAGCACTCAAAGTGCTGGGTTCCTACCCGAAAGCAGTTCTGTAAGGGGCGGTAGTAAATGAGTGGCAATTTCCTCGCTCTGGCACAGCCGGGCGTGCAACAACTTTCGCCGTACGTTCCGGGCAAGCCTGTGGACGAACTGGCGCGTGAGCTGGATCTTGATCCGGCAAAGATCGTTAAGCTGGCAAGCAACGAAAATCCGTTGGGCGCCAGCCCTAAAGCGCTGGCAGCGATCCGCGAAGAGCTGACTGAACTGACGCGTTATCCAGACGGCAACGGCTTTGCGCTGAAGTCCCTGTTGGCCGAGCAATGCCGCGTCGAGCTGAACCAGGTCACTCTGGGCAATGGCTCCAACGATATTCTTGAGCTGGTCGCGCGCGCCTATCTGGCGCCGGGCCTGAACGCTGTGTTCAGTGAGCACGCGTTTGCGGTGTATCCGATTGCAACTCAAGCGGTCGGCGCGCAAGCCAAAGTGGTTCCGGCCAAGGATTGGGGGCATGACCTGCCTGCCATGCTCGCGGCAATCGACGCGAACACCCGCGTGGTGTTCATCGCTAACCCGAACAACCCGACCGGTACCTGGTTGGGCGCCGAAGCGCTGGACGAGTTCCTGCAAGACGTGCCGGAACATGTTTTGGTGGTGCTGGACGAGGCCTACATCGAGTACGCCGAAGGCAGCGATCTACCGGACGGCCTGGACTTTCTCGCGGCTTATCCGAATCTGCTGGTTTCGCGCACCTTCTCCAAGGCCTACGGTCTGGCAGCGTTGCGTGTCGGTTACGCGCTGTCGACCCCGGTGGTCGCCGATGTGCTCAACCGCGTTCGTCAGCCATTCAACGTCAACAGTCTTGCGCTGGCGGCAGCTTGTGCAGCGCTGAAAGACGAAGAATATCTGGCGGAAAGCCGCCGCTTGAACGAAGCCGGTATGCAGCAACTGCAAGCGGGTTTCCGCGAGCTGGGGCTGAGCTGGATCGAGTCCAAGGGCAACTTCATCTGCGTCGACCTCGGCCAAGTGGCTGCTCCGGTGTTTCAGGGCTTGCTGCGCGAGGGTGTGATCGTGCGTCCGGTAGCCAATTACGGCATGCCGAACCACCTGCGTATCACCATCGGTTTGTCGGTTGAAAACAGCCGCTTCCTCGAAGCGTTGCGTAAGGTTCTGGCTCGTGGTTGATGTCACTGCGCTGCAACCTGCTGCACCTATGATCGGTCGCCTGGTGGTGGTCGGTCTGGGGTTGATCGGTGGTTCGTTTGCCAAAGGCCTGCGTGAAAGTGGCGTGTGCCGCGAAGTGGTCGGGGTCGACCTCGATCCGCAATCGCGCAAGCTGGCGGTCGAGTTGGGTGTGGTTGATCGCTGCGAAGATGATCTGCAGGCGGCCTGTGAGGGCGCCGATGTGATTCAGCTGGCGGTACCGATTCTGGCCATGGAAAAAGTGCTCGCCCGTTTGGCCGGCATGGATCTGGGTCAGGCGATTCTGACTGACGTCGGCAGTGCCAAAGGCAATGTGGTGCGGGCGGCGACTCAGGCGTTCGGTGGCATGCCGGCGCGTTTCGTGCCGGGTCACCCGATTGCCGGTTCCGAGCAGAGCGGGGTGGAAGCTTCCAACTCCGAGCTGTTCCGTCGTCACAAGGTGATTCTGACGCCGCTTGAGCAAACCGATCCGGCCGCGCTAGCGGTGGTTGACCGTTTGTGGCGTGAGCTGGGCGCCGACGTCGAGCACATGCAGGTCGAGCGTCATGACGAAGTGCTGGCCGCGACCAGTCATTTGCCGCACCTGCTGGCGTTCGGTCTGGTCGATTCGTTAGCCAAGCGCAATGAAAACCTTGAGATCTTCCGGTACGCTGCGGGCGGTTTCCGCGATTTCACAAGAATCGCCGGAAGCGACCCGGTCATGTGGCACGATATCTTCCTCGCCAATCGCGAGGCTGTTCTGCGCACACTCGATACATTTCGCAGTGACCTCGACGCCTTGCGCGACGCGGTCGATGCAGGGGATGGGCACCAATTGTTGGGCGTTTTCACTCGCGCCCGGGTTGCCCGCGAGCATTTCAGTAAAATCCTGGCCCGCAGGGCCTATGTGGACGCTATGAATTCCAACGATCTGATTTTCCTGGCTCAACCTGGTGGCCGCCTGTCCGGTCGGATTCGCGTACCGGGTGACAAATCGATTTCCCACCGCTCGATCATGCTCGGCTCGCTGGCCGATGGCGTGACTGAAGTCGAAGGTTTCCTTGAGGGCGAAGACGCCCTGGCAACCTTGCAGGCGTTCCGTGACATGGGCGTGGTCATTGAAGGCCCGCATCACGGTCGCGTGACCATCCACGGTGTCGGCCTGCACGGTCTGAAACCGGCGCCGGGCCCGATCTATCTGGGCAACTCCGGTACTTCGATGCGTCTGCTTTCCGGCCTGCTGGCCGCGCAGAACTTCGATAG
This sequence comes from Pseudomonas sp. NPDC087346, assembly GCF_044744235.1. NCBI lineage: Bacteria > Pseudomonadati > Pseudomonadota > Gammaproteobacteria > Pseudomonadales > Pseudomonadaceae > Pseudomonas > Pseudomonas sp. NPDC087346. Next base: position 2,179 of record NZ_JBIUXX010000026.1, on the reverse strand, counting down.
CACTTTGACTGGCGATGCTTCGTTGTCCAAGCGTCCGATGAATCGTGTGGCTAACCCGCTGCGCGAAATGGGCGCAGTGATCGAAACCGCAGCCGAAGGTCGTCCACCGATGACTATCCGTGGCGGTCACAAGCTCAAAGGCCTGACTTACACCATGCCGATGGCCAGTGCTCAGGTGAAATCCTGCCTGTTGCTCGCTGGTCTGTACGCTGAAGGCAAGACCACCGTTACCGAGCCGGCTCCGACCCGTGACCACACCGAGCGCATGCTGCGCGGCTTCGGTTATCCAGTCAGCGTCAATGGCGCCACGGCTTCGGTCGAGTCCGGCGGCAAGCTGACGGCAACGCACATTGAAGTACCGGGCGACATCTCGTCGTCGGCGTTCTTCCTGGTAGCGGCGTCGATTGCCGAAGGTTCCGAGCTGGTGCTGGAACACGTCGGCATCAACCCGACCCGTACTGGCGTGATCGACATCCTGCGCCTGATGGGCGCTGACATCACTCTGGAAAACCAGCGTGAAGTCGGCGGCGAACCAGTGGCTGACCTGCGCGTGCGAGCAGCTAAACTCAAAGGTATCGAGATCCCTGAAGAGCTGGTTCCGCTGGCTATCGACGAGTTTCCGGTGCTGTTCGTGGCTGCGGCCTGTGCCGAAGGGCGCACCGTTCTGACCGGCGCCGAAGAGCTGCGGGTCAAGGAATCGGATCGCATTCAGGTGATGGCGGACGGTTTGCTGGCGCTGGGCGTCAAGTGCGAACCGACCCCGGACGGCATCATCATCGACGGCGGCCAGATCGGCGGCGGTGAAGTGCATGGTCATGGCGATCACCGTATCGCAATGGCATTCAGCGTTGCTTCGTTGCGCGCTTCTGCACCGATCCGCATCCATGATTGCGCCAACGTCGCGACGTCGTTCCCGAACTTCCTCGCGCTGTGTGCGCAGGTCGGAATTCGTGTGGCACAAGAGGCTCAGTCGTGAACAACATGGCACCGGTCATCACCATCGATGGGCCAAGCGGTTCGGGCAAAGGCACGGTAGCCGGGATTCTGGCCAAGCGTCTGGGCTGGAATCTGCTGGATTCCGGTGCGCTTTACCGTTTGCTGGCGTTTGCTGCGCACAATCATGGTGTCGACCTGACCAATGAAGAGCTGCTGAAAAAACTCGCCGCTCATCTGGATGTGCAGTTCATTGCAGCGACCGACGGTCAGCTGCAGCGCATCATTCTGGAAGGTGATGAAGTCAGCGATGTCATCCGCACTGAAAGCGTCGGCTCCGGCGCTTCGCAAGTGGCTGCACTGCCGGCGGTACGCGAGGCGCTGCTGATGCGCCAGCGCGATTTCCAGGAGGCGCCGGGCCTTGTCGCTGATGGTCGCGACATGGGTACGGTAGTTTTCCCCGGTGCTCCGCTGAAGATTTTCCTCACCGCCAGTGCCGAAGAGCGAGCGCGCCGTCGATATTTGCAGTTGAAGGGCAAAGTCGAGGGTGTTAGTCTGTCGAGTCTGCTAGATGAGATACGTGCGCGCGATGAGCGTGACACCCAGCGAGCGGTAGCCCCGCTCAAACCGGCGGCTGACGCCATACAGCTGGATTCCACGGAATTGTCCATCGATCAGGTGCTGGAACGCATCATGAGCGAGATCGCCATTCGCGATATCGCCGGGTGACCAAGAGGGCCGCAGGGGACCAGTCATAGTTCTGCGGTGCTTCTTTCATATGAAACTAACCCACACCGTCTGGGGTGTGGAGATGGGCGTATCCTTCGCCCTCATTTACAGGAATTAAAATGAGCGAAAGCTTTGCGGAACTCTTTGAAGAAAGCCTAAAAACCCTGAACCTTCAGGCAGGCTCCATCATCACCGGTGTTATCGTTGATATCGATTACCAGGCTCGCTGGGTAACCGTTCACGCTGGCCTGAAGTCTGAAGCACTCATCCCGCTTGAGCAGTTCTACAACGACGCTGGCGATCTGACTATCAATGTCGGTGACGAAGTTCACGTTGCTCTGGACTCGGTTGAAGACGGTTTCGGTGAAACCAAGCTGTCCCGTGAAAAAGCCAAGCGCGCTGAGTGCTGGATCGTTCTGGAAGCAGCATTCGCAGCTGAGGAAGTGGTCTTTGGATTTTTGTACGTTAAGTTTTATGTAGTCTTGTCTGTGGTTGTTATCGGGTTTGGTGTTTTATT